>JALONS010000126.1 GCA_025454855.1 Arcicella sp. | reverse complement strand
CATCAATAACTACCGCTCCTTCTTTCACGTAATCAGCCGTAATAAATTCTGGGCGACCCAAAGCCGCAATCAGAATATCCGCAGTGGCACAAACAGCGGATAAATCTTTCGTTTTTGAATGTGTCAAGGTTACCGTACAGTTGCCAATTTTCGTATTTCTTTGCATCAAAATAGACATCGGTAAGCCTACAATTTGGCTTCTTCCAACCACCACGCAATGTTTACCAGAAGTTTCAATGCCGTAGCGCTCTAATAAATCTAACACGCCTTGCGGAGTAGCCGAAACATAGGCTGGAAGACCCTTTGCCATTCTGCCGATATTGATGGGGTGAAATCCATCGACATCTTTGCGTGGGTCTATAGTTTCCATTACACGGTCTGGATTGATGTGGTCGGGGAGGGGGAGCTGTACAATAAGCCCGTCCATATCATCATTTTCGTTTACTTTCTTTACTTCTGCCAATAATTCGGCTTCGGTAATACTTGGTTCAAAACGAAGTAGGGTAGAATTGAACCCCAATTCTTTACATGATTTTACTTTATTAGCTACATAGGTTTCTGAAGATCCGTTGTCTCCAACCAAAATGGCTACTAAATGTGGAATTTTTCCGCCTGTTGCTTTAATTTCAGCAACTTCCTGAGCAATTTCTTTTTTAATATCTTCAGCGACTGCCTTGCCGTCTATAATTTGCATATCAATTAGTTTTCTAAATTTCCTGCAAAATTAGGGATAAGCTCGCAGGATTAATGAGAATGTAATAATATTTTTTGAATGATGGGAATAGGGGAATTGTTATAAATTAAGCAAAAATGCCATCGTATCAATACCGTCGGCATAATCCCAAAGTTTTGGTTTTTGAGCATCTCCAAAACACTGACTTCCTTCATACCAACTATTTTTTGAAACAATACACTGAATTTTATTTTGATTTAACGAAATTTTAGCCTGTAAATCCTCCAGCGATTTATAAGGTTCATAAAATATGACCGATATAGGTGAAACTAAGTTTTCGTGGGGTGTTAAGATTAAAAATCCGTTATCGTAATGATGAACTTTGTTTACTAAATAGATGGACTTGTTGTAGTCATAATTGTTTTTGTATTTGTTGTGATAAAAAATATCGCCCAAAGGTTCGATAGTATCATAAAATCTTATAAAATCGTAGTTTTCAGGTACATAAAACTTAGAAATATTTCTGCATCCCAATCCAAAATAATCAGTAATGTCGTATCCCAGTTTTAGAAAGTCTTCTTCTGACTCTTCACCGTTTAAAATAGCAACTGAAGACCTATTCTGACGAATAATATGTGGTTTATTTCGAAAGTAATATTCAAAATATCTTGCTGAATTATCAGAGCCAGTTGCAATCAGGGCATCCACTTCATTTAATTTATCAGCAATTCTAATTTCTAAATTTGGTTCTATCTCTAATAATTTATTTATCAAGGCGGTCATCAAGAAACTATCCTGTGAACTAAGTTTGCACACGCATCCGTGACCTGACAATACAATCGTCAATAAATCATGAAAACCCACCGCTGGAATATTGCCCGCCATGATAACTCCAATGCTAAAAGTTTTTTGGGGCTTATCTGGAATGTTATAAAACCCCGTCCACTGATTCAATGAGTCATAGTTTAAAAAATAAGAACCAATGGATTGAAGAGCTTTTTTTGTGTTTTCTGGAGTAAACCAATTATTTTGATGAAAGGCTTTATCCGCCCAAAGTTCAATTTCCTCTTTATTTTTTTCGTCGAGTAAAAAACTTCCCAATTGGGCAAAAGCCTTTATTCTTGCTTCTAATGTCATATTTTTTGAAATTTATCGCAAGTTAGTTAAAACTTATGAAATAAATATTTTACAATAGTCTTGCGACTTTATAGGCTATTCAAAATTTACACCTTAAATTTGCATCAAATTTGAGGATAGTCTGCTAATTCATTATACTTGAAACTTTTATATAGATTTATTAGTATAATTTAGTGAATACTAAAACTCATTAACTTACAACAACATGGCAATTATTATCACAGAAGAATGTATAAACTGCGGGGCTTGTGAACCTGAATGCCCTAATACTGCCATTTATGAAGGCGGTGTTGAATGGACTTGGGGAGGCGGTACAAAATTAATAGATGTAGAATTAGAAGACGGTTCAGTAATTGGTGGAAAAGCTCCAATGACTCCAGTTTCGGATGAATTTTATTATATTGTTCCTGACAAATGCACAGAATGTATGGGTTTCCACGAAGAACCCCAGTGTGCAGCGGTTTGTCCAGTGGATTGTTGCGTGCCAGACCCCGACCATGAGGAAGATGAAGAAACACTTCTTGCCAAAAAAGCATGGTTGCACGCAGAATAACTTTCTGAATTTTACAGAATCAAGTAATGCCAATTCTCAAAAAGAGTTGGCATTTTTGTTTTAGGTTGAGTAAGAACGAATTCTCAAAACACTGATATTCCACTGGGTACAAACAACATAAATCCTAACCCTATTATCTAACTCTATTACTTTTCTCTTCTTTTTGTTTACTTCTTTTAGTCACCATTCTTTTATCTACTCTTTGAAAAATCATATTTTTTCTAAAAATTTTACTTTAAGAATATTTGGTTTTTTGTGAATTTTACAGAATAAGTTAAAAATGGTGTTTCAATTTATTTTTTTTCTGCTAAATATTGAAATATACGTTTGAAAATAAACATAATTTGGATTATTTTTTGAAAAAAGGCTTAAAATAGGTTAAAAAATTACTTAAAAAATTTGGAATAGTAAATTTTACCTATAATCTTTGTGTCGTAATCAAGCATTTAATATAAACACGAAACAAAATTTTATTATGAAAAAAGCCTTAACCACCTTATTTTCTTTGTTTTTAGGGTTTTCAGCATTTTCACAAGAAAAAGCAGAAGACAAAGGTAAATTTACATTTTCAGGGTACATTGATTCTTACTACTTAGCCAACTTCAACAGCCCAAGAGATAGAAGCAATTTGGGAGCTTCTGGTACTGCCAGAGCATTCGACCAAAAGTCTGGTCAGTTTTCTTTGGGATTGGTACAAACTAAAATCGGATATTCAACGGCTAAGTCGGATGTGGTAGTTGATTTAACGTTCGGTCCAAACGCTGACTTAGGACAATATGGTAATTTATTAGGTCCTTTGGGAAGAGGTACAACAGCCTTAGCCATCAAACAAGCCTATTTTAATTGGAAAGCAACGGATAAACTAACTTTTACGGCAGGGCAATTTGGTACGCACATTGGTTATGAAGTAATTGATGCACCCGTAAACTATCACTATTCATTATCTAATTTGTTCAACAACGGGCCATTTTACCACATTGGGGTGAAAGCTGCTTATGCTTTCTCAGATAAATTCTCAATTATGGGAGGTTTAGTAAACAACGTGGATGCCTTGAATGACAATAATGGCAAAATAGGTTTAATTGCTCAAGTTTTCTTTCAGCCAGTATCTGGATGGAATGTATATGTGAATGGTATTACCTCTAATGAGGCTTCAGAGGATGTAACTACTGGAAAAACACCTGAGGGACAATATTCATTGTTAGATTTAACTTCTACTTATCAAATTACCGATAAATTTTCTTTGGGTTTGAATGCAGCAACTGGTGTGCAGGATGCAAACGGAGATGGTAAAATCTCAAATGAATCTTGGGGAGGATGGGCTTTATATCCTAAGTATGATATTTCAAGTACATTCAGTATTGGAGCAAGATACGAATCTTTTACTAACACCAATGCAGTGAGAGGATTGAGAATCACAAACACAGATGGATCATTTACAGGTGTATCAGTATCGTCAATTACAATTACTCCAAGCATCACTGTTGCAGACAGCCACTTAATATTGAAACCAGAATTGAGAATCGATACTTACGACAAAAATTTCTTCGTAGATGGTGATGGTAAAGAAACAAAATCACAAGCAACACTTGGCTTAGCCATGATTTATAAATTCTAAAATATTAAAATCTATCACGACCTTCTTGGAGTTCGTGATAGATTTTGCAAAATTTTCTGTAAACAATTCCATAAATAAACCCTAAAACAAAAAACCACATGACACAACAAAAACCCACTTGGCTTCCTATTTTGATTTTGTTGGCTATTGCGTTAGCCGCAGCGTTTGTTCCTGCTCCAGGTTCGGCAGTAACTGAAGGAATTAATTCTGGTGATACCGCTTGGATGCTCGTTTCATCAGGTCTTGTACTTTTAATGACTCCAGGTTTGGCATACTTCTACGGTGGTATGGTAAATCACAAAAATGTAATTTCTACCATGTTACAGTCATTCATTGCAATGGGTGTAATCACTGTAATTTGGGTAGTATTTGGTTTCAGTTTAGCATTCGGTGAGAGTATCGGTGGCTTCGTTGGAAACCCCTTGTCGTATGCGATGTTTCAAGGAGTATTTGATGGAAAACCTTGGTCATTAGCACCAACGATTCCTTTTGCTTTGTTCGCCTTCTTCCAAATGAAATTTGCAGTAATTACACCTGCTTTGATTTCGGGTGCTTTGGCAGAACGTATTAATTTCCGTGCTTTTGTATTATTCATGGTGCTTTTCTGCGTAATCGTTTATGCTCCTTTAGCTCACTGGACATGGCATCCAGAAGGATGGTTATTCAAATATGGTGTTCTTGACTTTGCGGGTGGTACCGTTGTACACATGAGTGCAGGTTGGGCGGCTTTAGCTGGTGCTTTATATTTGAAACGTCGTAAATCACACATCGAAGCGAGTGTTTTACCTCCTGCTAACATTCCTTATGTTCTTTTAGGAACTGGTTTGTTGTGGTTTGGATGGTTTGGTTTCAATGCTGGTTCAGCAGTAGGAGCGGGTCCATTGGCAGTTTCGGCTTTTGCTACTACACACGTGGCAGCGGCTTCAGCGGGTTTATCATGGGTTCTGTTTGATGTAACACGTGGACGTAAGGTATCTGCTTTAGGTTTTTGTATTGGTGCAGTAGTTGGATTAGTAGCTATTACTCCAGCATCTGGTTTTGTATCAGTAACAGCAGCAATTACCATCGGTACAGTAGCGGCTATTGTTTCAAACATCGCTGCTCACTGGAGAGCAAACTCAAAATTAGATGATACGTTAGATGTATTTCCTTGTCACGGAGTTGGTGGTATGATGGGTATGGTAATGACAGGTTTGTTCGCTTCAAAAGCGGTAAACTCGGTAGTAGTAGATGTAGAACAAGGTTTATTCATCACGGGTGATTTCGCATTGTTTGGAAAGCACATGATTGCTCTTGCGGTGGTTTCTGCCTTTGCTTTCGGGATGTCATATTTATTGTTAATCGTAACGGACAAAATTATTCCTTTGCGTGTAACTGAAGAAGAAGAAAGAGTAGGTTTGGATATTTCACAACACGATGAGTCGTTGATTGAAGCCTAAAATATTGTAACTCAACCACAAGTAATGGTTCTTGTGGTTTTGTTTCAGAAGGAAAGTTGTCTGTCAATGACGGGCAACTTTTTATTTTTAAATATGAACCAAAACCAATAACTCTTTTGTTGTAAATTTGTAAAGAAATAAATGCTGTGGATTTCAGCTAAGTTGCCTTTGTGATTAGCCTAACCCCAATAGCTAAATAACTAAATTTTAAAATAAAATGGGAAAATATGTAGTGGCAACTGATGCCAATTTTCAGGAGCTAATTAATTCAGATAAGCCAGTTTTGGTAGATTTTTGGGCAGAATGGTGTGGACCTTGTAAAATGATTGGACCAATCGTCGAGGAGTTGGCAGGTGATGTTGAAGGACAAGCTATTGTTGCTAAAATGGACGTGGATGCTAATTCAACTGTACCTTCAACTTTAGGTATTCGTTCAATTCCAACATTGATGATATTTAAAAAAGGTGAATTAGTAGAAAGAATGGTTGGTGGAAATATTCCAAAGGCTGTTTTATCGCAAACACTTTTGAAACACGCATAAAACAGCTAATAAAAAACAGTGAACAATTAACAGTTTAAAGACTGCCATATTGTTCACTGTTTTTTATTTGATTGATTCTAAAATAGTTAAACACGCTTTTCTAATTTCTTCTTCCGTGATGATTAGAGGTGGAGCAATTCTCATGGAATTGTCACAAAATAGAAACCAATCTGTAATAACCCCTTTTTCGATTGCACGGTCAATGATTGGTTTTAACGTCTCAAAATCCTCAAACTCAACCGCCATCATCAATCCTTGATTTCTGACTTCTTTGATTTTTGGGTGTACCAATAAGTCTCTGAAAATTTGAGCCTTATGATTTACCTGTGGGAGTAATTTTTCTTCTAAAATGACGTTTAAAGTTGCTAAAGAAGCTGCACAGCTAACAGGATGCCCCCCAAAAGTAGTAATATGTCCTAAAATTGGGTTATTCTTAAAAACACTCATGGTCTGCTGACTGGCAATAAATGCCCCAATTGGCATTCCACCGCCCATTCCTTTAGCACAGACTAACACGTCGGGATAAAATCCAAATTGTTCGTAAGCCCAAAATGTTCCCGTTCTACCAAAACCCGTTTGGATTTCATCAATGATTAATAACGTTCCCGTTAAATCACATTGTTTCCTAATAGCCACAAAATAATCCTGAGCGGGTACTCTCACACCTGCTTCCCCTGCTATTACTTCTATCACAACTGCCGCAGTCCGACAAGAAATTTTTGAAATATCATCAAAATTTCCGTGAACAATCTGTTTCATTTGGGGAAGTAGTGGACGGTAATTGCGTTTGAAATTTTCACTTCCAGATAGTGACAAAGCCCCCTGTGTAGCACCATGATAGGCATTGATACACGAAATGATTTCTTGCCTTCCCGTGAATCTTTTAGCTAATTTCATTGCTCCTTCAATCGCTTCTGTACCTGAGTTAGTAAAATAGACGTTGTCTAACCGTGCGGAGTTTTCTGAATTGGTAGCCAGCGTGCTTACCAAAGCATCCGCTAAAAGTACTTGGGGAGTTTGTACATATTCCCCGTAAACCATGAGATGCAAATATTTATCTACTTGATTATGAATGGCTTCGGTGACTTTTGGGTGGCGGTGTCCCACATTTGAAACCCCAATCCCCGAAATTAAATCTATGTATTTTTGTCCGTTCTTTCCGTGCAAAAATATTCCTTCCGCTTGTTCAATTTCGAGTCCGAGGGGAAAATCTGAAGTTTGGGCAACATTTTTTAAAAATAATTCTCTATGTGTAAGCATCATAACTTATGGTGTGGCTTCCTTGAATTGAGAAACTGAAGGTACGCTTTATTTTTCCATGAAACAGACACTTCCCCCAACCCAATCAAAATCTTTATTAAATCTTACGCCAATCATCTCACCACGAGAAAGACGAGCTAAATTGGTTAAAAGTGTGGGTCTTTTTTCATTTTCCTGCCAAATATACAACATTCTTATCTCGCACTTTACTTTAGAACCATCAGTGGTTTCAATAACTGGTTCATATTTTACTTTTTGTTGAAGAATATAGTTTTCGGGGTCAGTAATTTGTTCTAAATCTTCGGGCTTGATATTAATAACTACCCCCGACCCAGCAAACGAAAAAAGTGGTTTTAACACGTAATCAGATAAGTTTTCAGGAAAAACGCCATTATAGTCACTCAAAAATCGGCAGGTTGGGATGTACTCATTTTGTAAAAACGGCATGGTAAATTAGTTAAATCATCAAAAATCAAACGGTTATAAATACGATAAATCGGTGTTTTTACCCCATCATTCATGTAAAATAAAGCCCGCCCTTCTTTGATTATTTTGGTTAGACAGACTGCTTTTACGCCTGTCAAGGTTTCAGTAATATCAAAATCAACGCTTGTTTTTTGAGTTTCGGGATAAATTTCTAACAGAATTACATTTTCGGCATCGTGTCCGTTCAAAAGGAGTTTTTTGAATTGGTGAATATACGACTCCCTATCAAATCCATTAAAGAGGAAGTCATGAGTTTCAGGAATTGAAAAATGTTTTTGATACTTACTTGAAACAAGAAACTGGAAACCAAATAGTGAAGGAAATCCTTGTAATTCAATAAGTTGTGGTACAAGTTCTCCCGATTTGTCATGACAAATGGCAAAATCAATGGCTAAAAAAGAAGTATGTTGATTTTCGTTCGGAACAGATTGGTTAGCAGGAATCGCCCCGTCGGTTTTAGTCTTAAAATCGGGCTGGATTATTACATCAACAATGCTTTCACAGGCATTTATTAGTTTATCTTTTAGTTCTTTGGGTACAAATACAGGCGACTCGGCAATTCTAAACTCAATTGGTTTTTTTGCCGCATTGTTCAAATCTGCCAAAAGATTTTGGTATTTTTCTTGAGTAAAAGACTGGTTATATTCTTGTCGGATGGATTTTTGCATAGAGTGTGTCCAATTAAATTTTTACGCTACTTCTAATTGTAAAATGGACTCGGAAGCTAATTTCAAAAATGTAGGAATGATGATTGATTCAGTCAATAAAATTTTGTCGGGGTCATCTAATTTATCAATCATATCATTGTACTTTTCTAAGCCATGAGTTTTGATAACCGCCTTCTTTTTTTCTTCGGAAGACAACAATTTTAACATCCCAATGGCATCAGCTTCGGGGTGAAATTGCGTTCCGAATACCTCTTTTGAGAACCTTATTGCCATAATTGCCCGTTCCAGATTTACGTGTGGGCGTTCTTTTTCCATTCTTAAAATAGTCACGTCTAAATCGTGAATCCGTTTTTTGTTTGGAGTAACTAATTGATAATCACGTGAATCTACCACATAAAAAGGTTCGGGCAACCCATCGAATAATTCTTCTTTGATGTTCTTATCAATTTGATTGACGGGGAAAACTCCGAATGAAGTACTACGGCGTTTGGTAACTTTACCAATACCCAAATGCCGTGATACTAATTGAAAAGAATGACAGATTAGAAAAAGGAATTTTTTGGTACTTTCCCCATTTTGTACCGCCTCTGATTTATTATGTGTAAAGATATTATCAATGAGTTCAAAATACGGTTTTTCCCATGCTTCGTCTGATTCCAGCGGACTGCCAGGTCCACCCGATGAAATGAAAACATCAAAACTTAAATCTGGGATTTCATTTTTGGTTCTTACATCAAAAACCTGTGTGCTAATTTCAAGTTGTTCTCTGACTTGAAATTCGTTTATGAGTGCCAATATGCAACGCATTCCTTCTCCGGGAAAACTATTGTACATATCTAAAACGGCTATTTTTAGTGGTTTTTGCATGATAAGTTTTTTGTTTGTTGATATTTTGTTGAAGGTTTTAAGTATTTTACACTCAAAACTTCAACAAAATTAAGGAAATATCTCCAAAAAGCCCTAAAATGAAATAACTCACATCAGTAGATTCCTTGTTTAGTTTCTTCAACGATGTAATCAACCACTTTTTTTAAATCCCCTCCAGTCTGTTCAAAAACGGATAATTGTCGGTCGGCTCCTGTGCCGTGGTCGAGGATTTCTTTAATATATTCAACCTCTTTACGGCTACCCAATTCGTCCAAAACATCATCCACAAAATCAAGTAGTTCACCACATAAATCACGGTAGGGGACTTCTTCTTGTTTCCCAAAATCAATTAGTTTTCCTTGAATGCCATAACGGGCTGCCCGCCATTTATTTTCATTTATCAATACTTTTCGGTAGGGTCTGAAACTCAAATTTTGTTTCATTAACTTGTGCAATTTTGCTACCAAAGCCTGCATCAGAGCCGCCAAACAGATGGTTTCATCAATCCGCATCGGAATATCACAAATTCTGAATTCGATGGTGTCAAAATGGGGATGCAAACGAATGTCCCACCAAATTTTCTTGCCGTTATCAATACAATTTGTTTTTACTAATAAATTGATGTACTCATCGTACTCATTAGCGGAGGCGAAAAATTCGGGAATTCCCGTGCGTGGAAATTTATCGAAAACCTTAGAACGATAAGACTTAAAACCCGTATTTCTACCGCACCAAAACGGAGAGTTGGTGGATAACGCATAAATATGGGGTAAAAAATAACGCACCGCATTCAAAATTTGGATACCTTCTTGTCGGCTTTCAATCCCCACGTGTACGTGCAAACCAAATATCAAATTACCCCTTGCCACATCACGCATTTCATCAATCAAGGCATCGTAACGTGGATTGGGTGTAATTAATTGGTCTTGCCAATCAGAAAAGGGGTGCGTACCAGCGGCGGCAACTTTCAAATTTTGTTGGTCGGCGAGTTCAATGATGTGTCTTCTGAGTTCAACAACTTCCTCCCGTGCTTGCTGAATGTTGTAGCAAATATTGGTACCAACTTCCACTACGGCTTGGTGCATTTCTGCTTTTACCCGTTCTTGAAGCGTAATTTGCCCACCTTCTACAATTTTACTCATGTGTGAACGCAATTCACGGGTTACGGGGTCAATCGTTTGAAATTCTTCTTCTATTCCGAGGGTGAATAAGGGCATAATTTTATGGATTTTAGAGTGATTATTTAAAAGGTACAGGAAAATTATCCTTCAAAAAATGGCTTTGCAGACTAAAAACCTGTACCCCCTTAAATAATCACTCATGCTTGACTATTTTTCAACGTCGCCTTTGGCTAAAAAGCTTCTATCTTTTCCCATCACTGATGACCAAATGAATGTTCCCCAAGTGAGGTTATCTTTTCCAGGTTTATGTTTTTTAGCACGGTCGATGGCTACTTTGGCGGCGGTTTCTACTACCCAGTCAAAATTTTCTTGACCCACCGAATTAATATCAGCATCAGGTGCTGGATTACAAAAATCTATGGCGTAGGGTATCCCATCCCTCACCGCAAATTCTACGGTATTGAAGTCATAGCCCAACGCCTTATTCAAACGCAACACATAATCTTTAACAGTTGCCAATAATTTCTTAGCAACGGGACCCGTCGGTAAAGTGGCTGCATATCTTAAATGATGCGGATTTCTGGGTTCGTAAGGCATGATTCTAACCTCTTTCCCACCGATGCAATAACATCTGAAATAATCGGTAAATAGAATCTCTTCTTGTAAAAGCATGACCAATTGGTCTGTTTCGTCGTAAGCATTAAATAATTCATCAGGATTTCGTACTTTATAAACGCTTTTCCAACCACCACCAGCGTGCGGTTTCATGTAGGCAGGAAAGCCAATGTGGTCGAAAACTTCACCCCACGGAAGAGGAAATTTAAGATTTCTAAAGGACGTTTCAGAAGTATCAGTTGGACGTTCTTTAGAGGGAAGTAAAACTGTTTTTGGCACGGGAACACCCACATTTACCGCCAAGGCATTGTTGAAAAACTTCTCATCTGCCGACCACCAAAACGGGTTGTTTATCACCGCTGTACCAGCCATCGCAGTGTTTTTTAGCATCGCTCTGTAAAAAGGAACATCCTGAGAAATACGGTCGATAATTACATCATATCCAGATGATTCCCCTTGTAATACTTTATCAACTACCATGCGTTCTGCCATAATTCCCGATGGTGCAATTTGATTTACTCTTTCAACAAAAGCCTCTGGAAACGACGATTCCATTCCGTGAAGAATACCAATTTTTTTCATATGTCTTGATTTTTAATAATCTGTTATTTTAGTGTTTTAGTTTTGTTTAAAATGCACTTGGTAATTGAATGTAATTAGTTTAATACCACAAGTCTTATTTTCATAAAGTAGTGGCGTATCACATCCGCTCACATTCATACCATATAAGTACATACAATGTTAGATTTTGTTTAAATATTCTGGAAACATTTCTCGCCAAATATCCCAGTCGTGTGTACCGTGCCAGCGAATATCTAACCAATGATTAATATGTTTATGAGCTAATATTTTTGAGAGTCTTTCATTTTCGGGTTTACAAAAATCAGCGTTGCAAGTTCCCAAAACGATATTCATTTGCCACAAATGAGGATTGTCGGAATTGGGTAAATAATCAGGAGGGTTATTGAAATAAACATTATCATTGTAGAAATCACCGAGAAATGAACGAATGTCAAAAGCGGCTCCCATCGTGAAAAGATGCGAAACTTTGTCGGGATGTCGAAATGCGAAATTAGCAGCGTGGAATCCTCCAAAACTACAACCCGCCACCGCTACTTTTGATACATTACATTCATCCATGATAGCAGGAATCAACTCCTCATTGAGGTATTGGTCATAAAAGATATGATTTTGAATTCTATCGGCTGGGTGAAGATGTTTGCCATACCAAGAATACTTATCAATACTATCTGGACAATAAATTTTCACTTTCCCACTTTCCAAGTGTCCTCTTGCCGATTCAATGAGTTTAAAATCTTTAGCTTCGTAATACCTGCCCATCGTTGTAGGGAAAACAATCACTGGATAGCCCCAATTACCATAAACTAACATTTCATTATCAGCACCCAAATGATGTGAATAATACTTTAGATAACGTTCTTGCATAAAATAGCGGGCTTTTTTAGTTTTTTGATGTTAAATTTATCCTAAAATAAAAATTGTTTTTTAGTTTCAAAAGATTTTTAAGCGATATTTTTCATGCAGAAATATTGGTTCACTTGCCTACTTTGTGGAATAGTCCTAAATTGTGTGGCACAACAAAAAATGATAAAAGTGATTGAAAAGAACCCTCTACTAACTCAGATAGAAGAAAACTTCGTATCTAAACATTTACAGCGTGATGTTCGCCTGACTTTGATATATCCTAAATTATTAAATAATAAATTGCCCGTGTTATTTTTTAATGATGGACAAGATTTTGAGGCATTGAAGATGAAATTGAGTATTTCTACCTTGTTGGCAAGTGAAAAGATTTTGCCTTTCTTTTGTGTAGGCATCCATGCCAATCATGACCGAATTCAAGAGTATGGAACTGCCAGCCAAGCCGACTATAAACAGCGGGGAGCAAAAGCAAAACTCCACCGAGATTTTTTGATTGAAGAATTATTGCCAATGCTCATTGAAAAATATGGAGTACAAGATAAGGGGAATGTTATTGCTGGGTTGTCATTGGGTGGACTGTCTGCCATGGATATTGGTTGGCATAATGCTCAGTTGTTTGCAAAAATTGGCGTTTTTTCTGGTGCTTTATGGTGGCGACAAAAATCTGAAGAAGATGGATATACCGATGAAAACGACCGCATCATCCATAATTTGGTGCGAGCGGGGGAGTATCAACCAAATTTGAAGTTTTGGTTTGAAGCAGGCACGAATGACGAACAATCAGACCGCAATAACAACGGAATTATTGATGCTATTGATGATACCCTTGATTTGATGAAAGAACTTGAAAAAAAGGGCTACCAAAACAAGAATGACATTGTTTATGTTGAAGTAAAAAATGGCGAGCATAATACTCAAACTTGGTCGCAGATACTACCAGATTTCTTAATTTGGGCATTTGGAAAATGATTTGACCATAGATTTGACTGATTTACGAATTGTCAGAGATTTGACTGTTTAATTGTGAAAGTCAGTTCTCCTAAAAACCAGAAGCAACCTGTATTGTTAATATTGCATCTTATTAGCAATCTTATAACAAACCCCTTTATCTATGTTAAAAATAATTAATCTCCTCACAATCATATCTTTTGTCTTAATTACTTTTTTCACACACGCAGGTGGTATTAAAGGTTCTATTAAAAACACCAAAGGCGAACAACTTTCTTTCGCATCCATCATTGTAAAAGGCTCTTCAAAAGGTACAATGGCAAACGAAGAAGGAAAATATGAACTTTCGTTGCCGAAAGGTAACTATACTATTATTTTCCAATATTTGAGTCATAAAACATTAGAAAAGTCCGTCGAAATTGATAACGACTACGTGACCATTGATGTGGCTTTAGAAGAACAATCGGTTTCTTTGAATGAAGTTCGGTTTTCTGCCAAAGCCGAAGACCCTGCTTATACCATTATGCGGAAGAGTATTTCGATGGCAAAATTTAAAATTTTGGAATTGGAATCTTACTCGGCTCGTACTTATGTAAAAGGTACTGCCCAAGTAAAAGAAGTTTCGGGACTTTTGAAAATGTTAGCGGGGAAAAAAATTGAAAAAGAAACGGGTATTAAAATTGGGCAAGTTTATGTGATTGAATCTATCAATGACATAAATTTCAAGCAACCCTCTAACGTAAAAGAGAAAGTGGTATCCGCTCGCAACAATTTACCTAAGCAGCTACAAGACCAGGGAGCAAATTTTATTACGGTAGCTCGTACCAATTTCTATAGTCCAAATGCGTTTGGAGATATGATTTCGCCTTTATCGCCCTCTGCATTGGCTTATTATAAATTCAAATATGAAGGAGATTTTAATGAAAATGGGCAAACAGTCAATAAAATCAGGATTATACCCAAATCAGCGGGAGAAAATGTTTTTAGTGGAGTCATTAATATCATTGAAGATAGCTGGTACATTCATAGTTTAGATTTAAAATTTAAGGATGAAAATGCCAACTATACGGTTAAAATAGTTTATGCTCCGTTCAAGGAAGTTTGGTTGCCCGTTAGTTATGCTTTTAGGTCTGATTTTGATGCGTTTGGAGCAAGTGGCTTCTTTAATTACGTTACCAATGTGAGAAATTACACCGTAAACGTAAATGAAAAATACCATCAAAAACCCGTTGTCATTGATGAGAAAATAGACAAAGCCGAAGCATTGTCTTTGAAAGGTGAAAAAATAGATACTAAAACGGCTCTAAAACAAAAACAGGTTACTCGAAAACAATTAGAAAAGTTTTTGAAAGAATCGGAGAAAGAAGATAAAAAAGCCAGAAAAGCAAAAGGAGAGGATGTTGCCGTAGTGCGGTCATACAACATTGAAATTGATACATTATTCAAAAAAAGAACGCCTGATTTCTGGAATCAAGAACGCCAAGTACCGCTCACCGATTTTGAAATAAAAGGCTACGCTCAGGCAGATAGTATTGCGAAAGTGAACGAAGCTCAGTACAAAAAGGATTCGATTAAAAATTTGCCCGTTTTCAAGATACCGCACATCATTACGGGTAAAGTGTATAATTACGGAAAAAGAAATGATTTATACGGGTTTTACCCACGTTCACTAACCTATTCTTCACCGCTGAGTACTTTTCATGCCAATACGGTGGATGGTTACAATATTCAAGGGTCTTTAAAATACGAAACCCGTGAATTACTAACCAAGCGAACGTCTTTGTACGGAGATTTACGTTACGCTTTTAATAGAAAGGCTATCAACTGGAATGTGGGGTATTATTATCTGCAAAAATATCAATCAGTTGAAGTGAAAGTAGGTCGATTTATTCAACAGTATAATGCTAATAATCCGATTTCAAATTTTACGAATACGCTTTATACCACAACGTTCGAGCAGAATTTTATGAAGATTTATGAAAAAGATTTCATCAATTTAGAATACAGAAATCGTTTTTCACAAATCCTTACGGGTGTTTTCAATTTTGAATACGCTCAAAAACGAGAACTTCAAAATCTGCCAGAGTTTAAACCTTGGTTTGATTACAATGACAGAGCTTATGGTACGAATCGCCCTGAAAATGTTGAAATGACCAACGATAAATTCGTCAATCCCGAAGTTTTTACGGCAGATATTGATTTGATTTTCAGACCTTTTGCTAAAAAGCGAGAGTTTAACGGACGAGAATTTACCATCAATAGGAGTAATCCTACCTTCAAATTAAAAAGTACGAATGGATTTTTATCAGATGGTAATTTTTCGAGATTGCAGGGTAGCTATGAGCAGGTATTTGAAATTGAGAAAGTAGGAGATTTACATTTCCTTGCCAATTACGGGGGATTCCTAAAGGAGCCAACTTATTTTTCTGATTTCCGTCACTTTAACGGTAACAAAACCATTCTTAGGTCATTCAGTTTTGATGCTTTCCGAAACTTAGATTACTATTTGCACAGTACCCGAGGTAATTATTTAGAAGTTTTTGTTGAAAATAATTTCGACAAATTCCTCATTACCCAAATAACTCCGTTGAGATTGTATGGTCTCAGAGAATCGGTATTTGCCAACTACTTGAATGTTAAGAACCAAAATTTCAACTATTTTGAAGTTGGTTATGGCATTTCTGGAATCGGTAAAATTTTCGGACTGGAAGTTGTTGGAAATTTTGTGAATGGGAAATATGATGCAACCGTCCTCAGAATCAAGTTTAATCGTTAGTAGAGGTTTATGACTTTCAGCGTTTGAATCTTGTCAATTTTACCAGTGGGTGTTTCCTTAAAAATTGGAACACAATAAATCATTTTAGGAATTTCATACTTAGTAAGTAACGGTTTTAGGCTTTCTAAAATCGTTACTTTTTTTTGGGCTTCCCATTCTTCACTTTCCACAATCAATACCAATTTTTGTCCTAAATTTTCATCGTCAATTCCGTAGGCAAAAAAGCGATTTTGAATAAACTGCTCCAAACTTTTCTCCACTTTTTCCAACTGAATTTTCACGCCTCCACTATTGATGATATTATCAAAACGTCCCAGTAATTTAAAGGTTTTTTTATCAATCAATTCTACCACGTCGTTAGTCTGAATAAGTTCATCGTTGGTTGCCAATGCTTTGATATTTAAGCAATTACGATAGTCTATATTGATTTCTACTCCTTCCAAGACCTTAAAATTGCTATCAGAATTTACTCCATTTAATTGTCGAATGGCGATGTGTGAAACCGTTTCTGTCATACCATAAGTGCTAAAAACAGGAACTTTCAATGCTTGAATTTGCTGGTTTAGCGTTTCATTGACGGCTGCCCCTCCGACAATCACTGCTTTCATTCTTTCGAGCTGAGCTTTATATTTTTCTGACTTTAATATAGTCTGTAACTGTAATGGAACAAAAGCCGCAAAGTCAAATGGAACGTCTTCTGTAAATTCCAAAGGGTTACTGGAAGGCTCAACAATGGTAAGTTTTAAACCCAAAACCATCCCCCGTACGAGCATCATCATACCCGCAATGTACGCCACATTTAGGCACACTAAAGCTGAATCATTTGGTAATAAATGAAAAGTTTTGCCCGTCAATAAAGCACTTGCATGCATCTGTTGGCGTGTCAATAAAATTTCTTTGGGTTCGCCCGTTGAACCAGACGTTTTGATGGAGAAGTGAGATTGTCCAGCAAGCCATTGTTGGCAAAAATCAATGACTTGCTGTTCATATTCAGTTTTGGCTATTGGGAGTTTGTTAAAATCAGTAATTTGCATTTACAAATTTAACCAACTTTCAGGGTATTTTTTGCTGAATCAAAAGATGTGGGATAATTTTTCAGAGCAACGGCGGCTGGACCATTTTTTACCGCACCGTTCGCTTCAAAAACCGAACCATGATTTGAACAACTAAAAGTAGTATTGTCTGCATTGAAATCTACCGTAGTGCGTTGATGAGTACAGGCTTTTTCAACCACTAAAAAATCCCCAGCTTTGGTTCTGGCAATGATTACGTCACCGCTTACCAGTGCTTTTCCATTGGTTTTTAAGTCGCCGAAAGTGGTGCTGTTCAAATCAATTGAAAAACTGATAGTTCCGTTAGCCAGCAAATTATTGCCTGTTAGTCCAACCGTAGTAGTAGTCCCACCACCGCCACCAGTTCCGCCAGTGTTTGGATTAGTGGGTGGTGGTGTCACGGCTGGAGTAGGGTCGCTACTTTTGGTACAACCAGATAAACAGTTTTGAAGAATAACCGCCCCAACGCTTATACCAACCAGATTCAAAAATTCTTTTCTTTCCATAATATGAGTTTATTGAAGTTTAAAATTATTTTTTGAAAATTAATGTCAATTTATATGCTGAAAAACACCCAATCGACTGTTTGTTATACTAAAATGTAAATTATTTAACACCCATAGATTTTACATTCATACTTTTGTAAACATTCAATTGTCGAGTATAATCTTGATACGTGTAAAAAGAATTTAAGGTTGCTTGACGATTTATTTTTAATCATCTTAAAAACATTGACCGCTCGTGATAGTTCTATTGTTGAACCCTTTTAGATTGTTTTTGTTTCAATTAAAGATAATCTAAACCTATAAATTAAAATTATCTATTATTTTAAAGTAAAATAGATAGAATATCCATTTGTTTGTAAAATTAAAATTATATTATCTGTATATTTTATCTTTGCGGGATAGAATGTATAAAATAGAAGAATATGTCTGACGATAAATTTTTAAATCCAATTAATAAAGATAAAGTTGCTGAGAACCCTGGATTGCTTCCTTACGCCCATACAGCGGGTGGGGCGGTGATTAAACCCGAAGATATGGGTAAAACGAAAGGACGTTCTGTATTGGCAATGAGACAACAAACCGACCGACAAATGAACCAATTGTATGAACAAATGGAGACTTTGGCACGTCAGGCTAAATTGTTGGCACAACGTAAGGAAATTTCCGAACGAATCTATGACGCAGCGATGGGATTTGAACCCATCATCAATGAAACCTATTATATGTATGAAAAAGAAGACGGTACGGATTTATTATCGTTGGTAGCACCGCATGAATGGGGGAGGTCGTTTAAATACAGCCGTTATTTAGCAAAATGCCTTCTTTTAGCCGACCACACTTGGGATGTTGAGTACAACGAAGAGGCATATTCATAGTTAGCGTATGAAGTATTAAGTACCAAGTCCTAAGTATTAAGAAATCAATTTTAGATATTCTATGGACTTTTTTTAGATATTCTATGGACTTTGGACTTAGGTCTTAATACTCCAACACCGTTTCTACCCTTCAATTTTTCTCAGCAACGTTCGTAGCTTCGTGAGCGTGTAAAACTTCCCCGAGAAATAATATCCTTTTGAATAATGCTTCATACTCAACTTCTTGAGTTGCAACTGCTCAGGCTTTATAATTCTGTAAAGCTGATTATCCTCAGCGATAAAATAATTGGGAAAGCCTTCTAAATACCATTTGGGTGTTGGGGTTGCTGCCATAAAATAAAAATTTGA
>JALONS010000417.1 GCA_025454855.1 Arcicella sp. | reverse complement strand
AACAAATCATTAAAGAAGTAAAGTGGTTGAATTTTAAAGAAATTTTACAAAAAGAAGAAGAAAGAGTTGCTTCTTCTTTGAAAGACATTTTAATAAACTGCATTCCATAAAGCCGGAACTGATGAAGAGGTTTTTACCTGCTTGAGGGTTTGTTTATTGGCTCTTACAATCAACTAATTTTAATAACTTATCTTATATTTCTTCCCAACTAAAGATTTGATAAATCCCTGAAATTCAAGGTTTAATAACAACGAAGAGATTTTGGACATCGATATTTGTGATTGCCACGCTAAATCGTCGATGTGCATTTCTTGATTTTTATGCAATAATGCCATTACTTGACTTTCTTCTTCCGTAAATCTTGAAAAATCAATACTTGTTTCTTGCGTAACTTTTTTGTCTTGTCCTTCTAAATCCCAATTTAAGGCTTCCACTACATCTTTGATTCCCGTAAAAATTTGAGCTTTATTCTCTTTTATCAGTTTATTACATCCTTCCGAAAAAGATTTTCCTAACTGCCCTGGTACAGCAAATACATCTCTATGGTAATTATTGGCATATTCTGCTGTAATTAAAGCACCACCTTTCACGGCTGCCTCTACCACAATGGTCACATCTGCCATACCTGCAATAATTCGATTTCGCTGTGGGAAAAAACGGGGGTCTGGTTGCGTGCCAAAAGTCTGTTCTGTTAAGATTCCGCCCATTTCTTGCATCTGAATAGAGGTATTTTTATGCTGATACGGATAAATTAAATCAATACCACTTGCCATTACACCGATAGTAGGCACGTTATTTTTCAAACAAGATTTATGAGCCACAATATCAATTCCATAAGCTAAGCCACTTATTATCAAAGGATTAATACTTGAGAAACCTTCCACAATTTGCTCCGTGATTTGTTTACCATATTCGGTAGATTGTCTTGTACCCACAATAGCAATGGTTTTATGGATATTCAAATCTGCTTTACCTTTGTAGTACAATAAAACTGGTGAATCATATAAAGTTTTGAGTCGATTGGGGTAGTTTTTGTCAGTGTAAAACAGTAATTCAACTTGTTGTTTATCAGCTTCTTGAATTATTTTCCAAGCATTTTCAAGCACCGATTTATCCTGTAAATTGGTAGCAAGGGTTTTGCCGATATTAGGAATTTTGAGGAGTTTGGGAAGTGGTGTTTTAAAGACTTGTTCCGCCGAACCGCAATAGCTAACTAACTGACGGATAAGTACATCTCCTACTTTTGGAATAAGCGTAAGGGCAATTTGATACAGTTTTTCTTGTGTAGTGGACATTGTTTTATTAGGTATAATTTTATCAAAAATATACCTGATTTTTTACTAAAACAAATTCGTAAATTGTTATCTTAACTTACTGAATACCGACTAACTAAATACCAAACCAAATAAATCTAAATAACTATGGCAAATGAAAAAAAATACGCACTCATCCTAAGCGGTGGGGGCTTCAAAGGGGCTTTCCAGATAGGAGCTTTATCTTACTTATTAGAAAATGGTATTCGGCACAACGACGGTACTGTGGTAGAAAATCCTACATTCGACTTCATTGCGGGGGTTTCAGTGGGTGCTTTGAACGGTTCTTTTATGGCAATGGAAGATTTTGACGGACTAAAAAAATTGTGGAATGATGTGAAAAATAATGGTGCTGGTGAAATTTATACTTCTGATTTAGTAGATATTCAAGGTGATAAAATAAAACCGAGTTTCGATAAAATTCTAAAAAAAATTATCCCTGATTCTTTATTCAGTGCAGCCCTCAAATTTATTTTCAGTAAACAGAAGTTTTTAAAAAGTGTCGGAGAGAATTTCAATAAAATTAAATCCATCGCTGACAGTCAGCCACTTCGTGAGAAATTATTGCGAGAAATTAAGCGAAGTAAGTTTAAAGTTCCATTTCAAATGGGTTTTGCCTCATTAGTAAACGCTGAGTACTACTCACCCCAGCCCAAAGATTTTGATTCAGACGAGGAGTTGGCAAAAGCAATATTAGCTTCGGCCGCCCTGCCTATGGTTTTTCCATACGTGGATAGCGTTACTTTTAGAAAAGATGGTGTACCCTTCACTGCCAGAAATTTAACGGACGGCGGCGTGCGTAATATTTCACCCTTGCAAGATGCCATTGTGTATATCAAAGATAACCATCCTACTGATGACTGGCATTTCATCATCATTAATTGTTCGGCTGATGAAGAAAAAATTGATAATTCAAACCCTAACGTGGTTGGTTATGCGTTCAGGGCATCCAATGATATTTTGACCAACGAAGTATTGGAAAATGATTATCAGATTTTTTTGATGATTAATAGCTTAGTTACACAAGCGGCAATGAATAATGTAACACTGTTGGGTAGCGACGACCGACCATTAATGAAATTTAAGTACAAGGTAATTCGCCCAAATAACCCTAATGAAATAGGTGAGGATACAGGTGACACGCTTGATTCAAGGAAGGGAACGCTTGAGTTCAGAGAATTTAAAGGAAGAGAAATTGCTGAACGTGAAATGAATAAAATTAATGATTCTAATTGGTCTTGATAAATTCAATATTTTAACAATAGACAGAAGCCTAAAAATTGCATACTTGAATGTTTTAGGCTTCGTCTTCTTCCACTTCTATATCTCCGCTTTTTTCTAAAGAATCTCTCAAGAACTCCATGAAGCCTTTTACTTCTACTAATTTGTCTATTACTTTTTGATTAACGTTTTTCTTTTTCTTTTTCCCTTCCAAAGCCTTTTTTGCTCCTTCTATGGTATAACCTTGATTATCAATCAGTTCTACTATTTCCTGAAGATGTTTAATGTCATCTGGCGTATATTTTCGGTCGCCCGCACGGTCACGTTTAGGTTGGAGTGATGGAAACTGCTCTTCCCAAAAACGGAGTTTTGAGATGTTCATATCGAACATTTGGGCAACCTCAGAAATAGAATAGTAGCGTTTGGTAAGTTCCATTAATTGAAAACTCGGTTAGGATTCAAGGATAAAATTAGTAGTTATTTTGGATTTTTCAAGTTTTTGTTAAAATCGAGTCTAAGTAAAGTTTAAAGGCT
>JALONS010000416.1 GCA_025454855.1 Arcicella sp. | reverse complement strand
AACCGCTTTACGATTCAAGCAGGTTTAAGATACGCATATTACATGAACTTGGGACCTTACACCGTTCGGAAGTATATTGACGGTCAGCCCTATACGAGTAACACACAAATCGGAACGGAAGAAATAGCAAGCGGTTCAGTAGAAAAAAGCTATGGAGGTTTAGAGCCAAGAATTGCCATGAAGTATTCATTTGGTGAAAATGCTACCATCAAATTTGGTTACAACCGAATGCAACAGTTTATTCAGTTACTTTCTAATAACACCACGCCACTCCCCACGGCTCGTTGGAAAACCTCGGATTCTTACATCAAACCACAGAGAAGTGATTTTTTATCGTTAGGTTATTTCCAAAATATCAAAGAAAATATCTACGAGTTTTCGGCAGAAGGATATTATCGTGAAACCAGTAATATTTTAGATTACATATCAGGAGCAAACCTCCAATTGAACAAAACCATTGAAACACAGGTAGTTTCGGGATTGGCAAAGGCTTATGGAGTAGAGTTAATGCTTTCTAAAAAAAGAGGAGAATTGAACGGTTGGATAAGCTATACCTACGCCCGAACGTTGCAACAAGTAAGGGGAGACTTTCCTGCACTTCAACAAATTGCTGACGGTAATTGGTATCCTGCCAATTATGATAAGCCGCACACCGTAAACATGATGTTGAACATTCAGCCTACCAAACACCACAGTTTTGCGTTTACGTTTGCTTATAATACAGGTCGTCCGTTCTCGTCGCCGTCTGGTTTGTTTCAGTTAGACAACAAGAAATATCCCGTGTACGAAACCCGTAACAACGACCGTGTTTCTGATTATCATCGTTTAGATTTTTCATGGACGATAACCAATCCAAGCCTGAAAGAACGCCGTTGGGAAGGAAGCTGGACTTTTACGGTTTATAATCTTTACGGTCGTAAAAATGCCTATTCCGTATTTTTCAAATCTGTTCCTGCGGGCATCAGAGCTTATGAATTGAGTGTTTTTGGAGCTCCGTTTATTTCGCTGACGTATAATTTTAAATTTTTGTAAGATAAAAAAAGGGTGCAGTTTTAGGTTTCAAAACAAGGAGTTTTTAATTCAGTCGGTGAAAATATTGTGCTTAACTGTTTGAACCAAACCAAGAAAAAAGCATTCCAAGGTATTAGATTTCAATGATTTGTCAGATTACTTTATGGCAAATCGCTCTTCGTTTAGGATTGTTTGAAAGCTATCCATTAATGATTCAAAAGATAATTGTATGAAAACTAAAGTTTTAATATATTTTGTGTTAATCCTATTATTGGTAGGGTCATGTATTACGCCCATTAACGATTTTGACCAAGTAGCCGCTAAATCTTTTCTCACGGTTGAGGCTACCTTGAGTGACCAGCCCGGTCCTCATCGAGTGAAAATTTTTATGTCAGCGGATAAATTAGTTGGTAGTTACTTTGCTCCTGTTACCAGAGCAAAAGTGTATATAACTGATGCCAAAGGCGTGAGAGAGGATTTTACGGAGGTCAATAATAGTAGAGGAACGTATGTTTCTTCAACAAAGTTTGCGGGAAAAATAGGGGGAACTTATACCCTCAACATCGAAACTCCCGATGGTAAAAAATACCAGTCTGCCGCTGAAACCATGAAAGCCGTTCCCGAAATAGAAAATTTAATTACCAGATTTGAAGTACAAGATATTTATGCCAAAGGCGACGCACGGCGTGGAGGATTCAATATTTATCTCGATTTTCAAGACCCAGCCACCGAAGGAGACTATTATCAATGGTACTGGAAACACTACCAACGGGCTTACATCTGTGAAACTTGTATAGGAGGTTCTTATAGCTTTACTCTCAATACTTGTGTTCAGCCCCGAATTCCTACGGAACAAACATTGAGTTACCGCTGTGATGGTGATTGTTGGGATATTACCTTTTCAACCGACTTAAATATTTTTTCTGATGCTTATTTAAACGGGCAACGTATTACGGGTAAACAAGTAGCCCGAATTCCTTACGACGATACTACGCCTTATTATTTACAATTTGAGCAGAGGTCTATCACTGCTAACTCATATAATTATTATCAAAGTTTAAAAGCTCAGGTACAAAATAACGGAACACTATTTGATGTACCCGCTGAAACTCGTTTTAGTTTTAATGTAAAATCATTGACCAATCCTCAAGAAAAAATTCTGGGTCTTTTTGATGTGTTTTCAGTGCGTAAAAGGATTTTTTATATTGATAGAACCAAAGGTGTTCCCAAAGACGAATCACCCGTAGTGAAAGCATTTACGGGCGATGTATTTAGTTGTACACCGGGTATTCCTAACTGTAAAGATATGGTACAGTGTACGGATGGTTTGTATCGTACTCCTTTCAAACCCGTTGATTGGAGAGACTAAATTTGAACAAAGCCTTGTTTTTCACGGTTTATAAAGCATCTATCCAATCGGGTAGATGTTTTCGCATTATGCCATGAATACCCTAAAAATCATATTCATTTTCTGTATAATGGTAGTGCTGGTAGATGCTTGTGTAACGCCATTAGATACCTTTGAACAAATTTCTGAAAATAGGTATTTAACGGTAGAAGCTCCCTTAACCGACCAGTTAGAACATCATCGAATAAAATTATCTCTTTCGGTGGGTAATTTTAATGGAAATAGTCTTATCAATCCCATTACAAGAGCAAAGGTTTATGTAATAGATGAAAGAAATGTGAGAGAAGAATTTTTGGAACGGGCGGGGCGAGTAGAAGAAGGAGTATATTATAGTGTGAATAGATTTGCTGGTAGGGTGGGAGGCAGTTACACGCTTTTTATTGAAACGACCGACGGTAAAAAATACCAATCATTTACCGAAAAAATGAAGGGAGTTCCTGAAATTGAAAACCCGCAGACTCGTTTTGAAATTAATAATATCTATGAACGAGACGACCCACGAAGAGCTGGATTCAATGTTTACGTAGATTTTCAAGACCCACCAACCGAAGGAGATAATTACCAGTGGTACTGGAAACACTACGAAAAAGATAGTATTTGTCAGAGTTGCTACGGGGGAAATTATGATTTTAAAATTAATAAATGTGTTGAAGAAATTGGCGTA
>JALONS010000009.1 GCA_025454855.1 Arcicella sp. | reverse complement strand
TTTAACTTTGATTATTATTAATTCTTTCAAATATTTGGTTATCAGTTGGTTATTGATAATAAGTTAGTTATAAAGTTAAACTTTCAGAACACTAAGTTGTTGTTTTTTAATAATTTACTTATCTATCTTTTCGCTTAGTATGTTATTAAATTTCTCTTTGGGTTTAAAGAAATTATTTTTTATCTGAACCCGATGCTCTAACAAAATGTACAAATACTTCCTCCAACCCC
Organism: Arcicella sp.; assembly: GCA_025454855.1. Classification (GTDB taxonomy): domain Bacteria; phylum Bacteroidota; class Bacteroidia; order Cytophagales; family Spirosomataceae; genus Arcicella. Next base: position 62,311 of record JALONS010000009.1, on the reverse strand, counting down.
TTCTATTCGGGCTCGACGCTGAAAAAGCCTCGACGCTGAAAAAGCTCACTATCTAACCTTCGATTTAATAAAATTTCTTTTCAAAATTCCTTTTGTTCCCCAACTATTCAGAGCCTTTTATCATTATGAGCATCCCAGCTTAGCACGTGAAGTTTTTGGTTTAACCTTCAAAAATCCAGTAGGTTTAGCAGCAGGCTTTGATAAAAATGCTGTGATGATTGATGAATTCTCTAATCTGGGTTTTGGCTTCATTGAAATTGGAACATTAACCCCCAAAGCCCAAGCAGGTAACGATAAACCTCGACTTTTCAGACTAAAACCCGATGAAGCCATCATCAACCGCATGGGTTTTAACAATGACGGTGTAAAATCAGCCGTTGAAAAACTAAAAGCTCGGAATAGCAATATTTTAGTAGGTGGAAATATTGGCAAAAATAAAGTAACACCCAATGAAAATGCCGTAGATGACTACCTTATTTGCTTCCATGAACTATTTGAATTTGTGGATTATTTTGTAGTCAATGTAAGTTCACCGAATACGCCAAATCTGAGGGCATTGCAAGAAAAAGAGCCTTTAAAGCATCTACTACAAACACTTCAGAATGAAAATATTAAGAAGGAAAAAAGCAAACCGATTCTTTTAAAAATTGCTCCCGATTTGACTAATTCTCAGTTAGATGATATTGTGGAAATAATACAAGAAACAAAGATTGCGGGAGTCATTGCCACGAATACTACAATTGGAAGGGAAGGTTTAAAATCTGAGCAAAATTTGATAGTGGAAACAGGTGGATTAAGTGGAAAACCCGTCACGAAACGTTCAACGGAAGTTATTAAATATCTTTCGGAAAAATCAAATAAAGCATTTCCTATTATTGGTGTTGGGGGAATTCATAGTGCGGAAGATGCCATCGAAAAACTACAAGCTGGAGCATCTTTAATTCAGATTTACACAGGTTTCATCTACGAAGGACCTGCACTGGCAAGCCGTATCAACAAAGCATTGATGAAGGGGTAGGGACAAAATAATGAAAACAATCATAAAACGTAGAGACAAAGCAATGCTTTGTCTCTACCATTCATCCACCATTCATCTATCATTCATCTATCATTCATCTATCATTCATCTACCAGACAAATATTTAAAAATTATCAATAAAATTTATTATTTTCCACGCAGATTTTTCAATCAATTGGGCGATAAAACCTTTCTCTTTTTTGGGAGGATTATATTTACCATAAGCAGGAATAATGCTTTTGAAAAATTGGTAATGATTCTTCAGCAAAGCCTTGTGATAAATATCAAATAAAGTTATTAAGGCTGGATAATTACTTGTTTTTGAAGACTTTATGTGTCGAGAAAGTAATTGGGGCTTCTCTGGACTATACCCACTAAAATGGAAAAAGAGTAAATTTTCTTTTCCATTTATCAAGTACTTTCCATTACTAAACTCTACTTTTCTCTCGTGTAAATTCCAATAAGCAAGATTATACGCAGGGTTATAATCAATCAAAACTTTGTCGTAAAAAAGTGGCACAAAATTAACACACAGTTGGTCGATACCCATACCATTACAGAAGTCATAATAGCCATAATCTTTCAAATGGTTTTTCCACCAATTCAAAAAATTAAAAGTATTCTCCGAACGCCTCATTCCCACAAATCCTGTATTATAAAGCCCCGCATTCAAAAACTGTTTTTCATTCCATTGCTCCTGTAAATCAATGGGTTGAGTAATGTGTGGAGTTAGAATAATATCGTAATTATTCAATTTTTCTTGAATTGGCTCTACACTATCCAATATCCACAAGTCAGTATCAAAATAGATGAGTTTTTCTAAATTGGGGTATTTTTCAAATAGATACAATCCAAAAACGGGTTTGCAGGCAGTTGCTACCTCCATCACGGTATATTCGCCTTTAAATCCTGCCAGATTTACCGTTTGAACGTCAGAGATTGGAATTATTTTGTAGGGAATTTGAAAGTCTGTAACAGGAATTTCATCTACTAAACCGATGATAAGTTCATAGTCTGGATTAGTATTTTTTAAAGATTCGCCCATCGTAAGGGCTTGGTACAAATAATTGGCTGTACAGACGGTATAAATTAATTTCATTATGTAAATTTTCTACTCCAACAAATCGCCAATGGCTGCTACAAATGGAGCTTTCCAAGATGCTTCTTGGTCTTTATAAAGATGGTAATCTCCTGATAATAATAGCTTTAACACTGGAATAAGTCTTGCTAAATGAAAAGGAGACAACGTGCCACGAACTTCATAAAAATTAATGATGCGGTCTAATTTTGTTAGATGCTCATTATTTTGCTCTATTCTCTTTTCAAGTGTTTCTTTTAAAGTACAAAAGTAATCCCTTTTTACTAAGAATGGGTAAAGTTTCTCAGTTCTCGACCTTGAAAATCTCTCTTTTAGAGTCAAAACCTTACCTGTTTCTTTCGGACGAGTACCAATTTGCTGCGAACTGTGTTGTCGGTAGGAAATCAGGCGGTCTTCAATAATACCGATTTTATCTAACACGGCAGCCACGAGCGTAATCCAATTATCGTGAATCATTGCTGGAATATGCGTCGGGAAAGGCATAATGAAAGGTAATAATTCTTTCCGAAATGCCATCATACAACCCGCCGAACGATTACCCGCCAAAAGTATTTCTACTTCTTTCCCTGCTTTCCATTGCTCAATTTGGGGCTGATGAAAACGCACTACCGACCAAAAGTTTTTTTGCAAACTTTTACCATGCTCATCTACTAATTCAGCGTCACAAAAGACCACTAATTTATCAGGATTCTGCTGAAAATACCGATTAATCACTTCTAATTTATTACGATGCCAAAGGTCGTCTTGGTCACACATCAGGACAATATCACCCTTGCAAAGCGATATGGCTTTTTCAAAATTCTTGGTAACTTTTAGAGGCACTCCGTTTACTAAAAATCTTATATTGAGAATTTCAGAGAACTCTTTTACTATTTCAGCGGTGTCATCAGTTGAGCAATCATCGGTAATAATTACTTCAAAAGGCAATAAAGTTTGATTGGCTAAACTTTGGAGTTGCTCTCGAAGAAACCGAGAGCCATTGTATGTACAGAGGGCGATGGATATGGTTTGCAAGTAAATTATAGAGTATAGAGTTTGGAGTATAGAGTTTAGAGTAAAAAGCTCAGAGTATAGAGTGAATCATTCAACTATCTACTCGTTCATTTATTCACTCATTCGCTCATTTACTCATTCACTCATTGTAAAGTGGCTCCAGCGGGAATCGAAGCGGAACGCCGCCCGCCCGCATCAAGCGTTTAAGAAACGTCTATTTTTTTGTGGCTCCAGCGGGAATCGAAGCGGAACGCCGCCCGCCCGCATCAAGCGTTTAAGAAACGTCTATTTTTTGTGGCTCCAGCGGGAATCGAAGCGGAACGCCGCCCGCCCGCATCAAGCGTTTAAGAAACGTCTATTTTTTTGTGGCTCCAACGGGAATCGAAGCGGAACGCCGCCCGCCCGCATCAAGCGTTTAAGAAACGTCTATTTTTTGTGGCTCCAGCGGGAATCGAACCCACATCAAACGTTTAGGAAACGTCTATTCTATCCGTTGAACTATGGTGCCTTATCAGTAAACAATTATCAGTTATCAGAAAACTTATAAAAACTTGTTGTTTACTGCTTACTGTTCACTGATAACTGCTAACTGTTCATTGCTAACTGTTTACCGTCATTTCAATCCAGTTTGGGAAAATTTGTATATGTTTTTCTTTCACTAACGTTAAAATGGCATCTCTCAGCTCATCAATATTCTCTTTCTGCTCTGCCGAAATAAAAACCGTTAGCGGTTGGGGTAAATTCATGTACGAATTTTTCAAGAACTCAGTTACTTTCTTAATCCTAATCTGTTGATTAACAGGCTCATCACCCGAACCAATTTGCCAATCATGGATTTCTACTTCTTCGGTCGAATATAAATCTATTTTATTAAAAACTAAAATAGTTGGTTTATCAGCCGCCCCAATTTCAGACAAGGTTGAATTGACTACATCAATGTGTTCTTGGTAGTTAGGGTGCGAAATATCTACAACGTGTAATAAAATATCAGCTTCTCTGACCTCATCCAGAGTAGATTTAAACGACTCAATCAACATGGTAGGTAATTTACGAATAAACCCTACGGTATCAGAGAGCAGAAATGGAATCGTATCGAAAGTTACTTTCCTAACGGTAGCATCTACCGTGGCAAAAAGTTTATTCTCAGCAAAAACATCCGCTTTGGCTAACCTCCGCATCAAGGTTGATTTGCCAACATTGGTATAACCCACCAACGAAACCCGAACCATTTTATCACGGTTTTTACGCTGCGTAAATGCCTGTTTATCAATCTGTTTGAGTTTTTCTTTCAAAAACGAAATTCGGTCGTTGGCAATACGGCGGTCAGTTTCTAATTCCTTTTCACCAGGTCCACGCATCCCTACTCCACCTCGTTGTTTTGAAAGGTGCGTCCACATACGGGTTAGTCGTGGCAGTACATATTGTTGTTGTGCCAATTCTACCTGAGTACGTGCTTGAACAGTTTGAGCCCGCATCGCAAAGATGTTTAAAATTAGTAAACTACGGTCTAATATCTTTACTTCTTTTTTAAAATTAGCAAATTCTGTTTCAATGTTTCTGATTTGGATAGGAGATAAATCGTCATCAAAAATGACCATATCTACATCATTATCAATCACATACGCAATAATATCTTGGAGTTTCCCTTTGCCTACGTAAGTACGATTATCAGGTTTTTCTAATTTTTGAGTAAAGGTATAGAGTGTTTCTATCTGAGACGTATCTGCCAAAAAAGCTAATTCGTCTAAGTATTCGTTTGTTTGCTCTGCGGTTTGTTTCTGAGTTTGTACAGCTACCAACACCGCCGTTTCTTTTTGTTCTTCTGTACTGTGCATATTATGGTGTTATGTACAAAGTATTGAGTATTGAGTATTAAGTACAAAGACACAATTATTTAAGAATTATGATTGATTTGATTTACAATTATTCATCTGATTATCAACAATTTATCGCAGTGGCGAACCACTCGTAAATCTTAATCGCAGTGGCGAACCACTCAGATTAATCGTAAATAATTTATGCTGAATACTTAAGCCATAAATAGTGTATTTTCAACACTCAATATTTCGTACCCAAAACGTATTCGTTCTTTTATTTTTCTCCGTAAAGTTCCTTTTTCTGAGCTTTTACTCTTTCATCAGTAATGTAATCATCAAAAGTCATCAACTTGTCTAAATAGCCTTTAGGAGAAATTTCTAAAATTCTATTGGCTACCGTTTGGGTTAGCTGGTGGTCATGACAAGTAAATAAAATTGTTCCCGCAAAATCCACCATTCCGTTGTTGAGTGCCGTAATGGACTCTAAGTCTAAGTGGTTTGTAGGTTCATCAAAAATAGTAACGTTTGCTCCTGAAAGCATCATTCTTGAAAACATACAACGCTGTTTTTCACCCCCTGAAAGTACGGTACATTTTTTCAGAGCTTCATCGCCCGAGAACAACATTCTACCCAGAAACCCACGAATAAATGATTCGTCTTTTTCTACTGAATACTGACGCAACCAATCTACTAAATTAAGAGAATTATCTTCAAAGTAACTGGCGTTGTCGTTTGGTAAATAGGCTTGGGTGGTAGTAACACCCCATTTGTATTCTCCTGCATCAGCTTTGCGTTCCCCCATCAGAATATCAAATAAAGCACTGATAGCCAATGAATCACGAGAAAGCACTGCTAATTTATCTCCTTTGGTCAAGGTAAATGATAAATCTTTGAAAAGATATTCACCATCTTGATTTTTAGCGGAAAGTCCTTCCACTGACAATAGCTGGTCGCCTGCTTCACGCTCTGGTTTGAAATTAATAAATGGATAACGACGTGATGATGGTTTAATATCTTCAACCTGCAATTTATCCAACATTTTTTGACGTGAAGTAGCTTGTTTCGACTTGGCTACGTTGGCTGAGAAACGACGGATAAATTCTTCTAACTCTTTCCGTTTTTCTTCAGTTTTCTTGTTTTGGTCTGAACGCTGACGAGCTGCTAATTGTGATGATTCGTACCAGAAGGTATAATTACCACCGTATAATTGGATTTTTCCAAAGTCTAAGTCGGCAATGTGAGTACAAACGTTATCCAAAAAGTGACGGTCGTGCGATACTACTATGACCGTATTTTTAAAATTAGTCAAGAAGTTTTCCAACCAAAGAATCGACTCAATATCTAAGTTGTTGGTAGGCTCGTCTAACAATAGAATATCGGGTGAGCCAAACAAAGCCTGTGCTAATAATACTTTTACCTTTTCAGAACCTGAAACATCCTTTAAAAGTGTGTAGTGTAAATCTTCCTTAATTCCCAAACCACTCAACAATTGTCCTGCCTCTGATTCTGCTTCCCATCCATTCATTTCGGCAAATTCGGCTTCAAGGTCTGCGGCACGATTCCCATCTTCTTCCGTAAAGTCTTCTTTCAGATAAATCGCATCTTTCTCAACCATAATGTCGTACAACCGCTTATTTCCCATGATAACGGCTTGTAAAACGGGTACTTCTTCGTATTCAAAATGGTTTTGCTTGAGGATTGACATCCGCTCCCCAGGGTTCATTGATATTGAACCTGTTTGTGATTCAATTTCGCCCGAAAGTATTTTTAAAAAGGTGGATTTCCCTGCTCCGTTCGCCCCAATAAGACCATAACAGTTCCCTTCTACAAATTTGATATTTACTTCTTCAAAAAGTACTCTTTTTCCGAAACGGAGTGAAACATTAGATACGTTTAACATTTATTCTGTATTTGCTTAATTCTTAATAAAGTACAAAATTACGACAAGTTTAGGGATAAAAAAATCTTGCAAATTGTTCTTGCAAGATTTTTTATAGAAAGCTGATGATGCTACTGTAAGGGAACACTAATCTTGGTCAAGTCCCAAGCAATGGTTAGGGCATTATTTTGGGCATCAATAGACAGTTTTTCTTGAACGGTTGGTAGCGTTTCCACTGGAGCAACCACCTGCAAAACATCTTCTTTGTCGTTTCTGGAGGCTTTCCCTACCAATGATACACCCCAAGTAGGAATTTCTTTATTGAAGATGACCGTCCAATTATCTTTTTGAGGAATAGTCCAGATTGAATATTTACCAGCGGGTAAACTTTTACCTCCAACAGTCAAACCTTTATCTGTTTCAAAAGTGGTAGGTTCGTTTGCTCCTGTTCGCCAAACCTCACCAAAGGGTAATAAACCGCCAAAAATTACTCTGCCTTTTTTAGAAGGTTGGCAATAAAAAAGGTCTATTTTAGCACCTCCGACCGTATATGTTTGTTTAACTTCGGGGCTGGCTTTTTTGGTTGTTGAAGTCAATACCTGAAAACCTACAAACAATAAAACGGCTACAACAGCCAAACCGATAAGAATTTTTTTGAGCATAGCAATAGTTGATTTAGATAAAAAATATATTTACGACTATTTTAGTATAACAAAGTTAGTGTTTTAAGACGAACAGTCTTATATACAAAGTGGTAAACTATTTATTCACATCAACAACTGCTTTCTAAACATCCATCAGCTTAGCGTAATTCTCTTTTAAGTAAGTCATTAATTCTCGTTCTCTTTTTATCTGTCGATAAATAATTATAGAAATAAAGATTAGAAAAAATATACCTGAACCTAAAATATACAGGTAAAATCCACGACTGACGGCTGGTTTGATGTAGGGCAACAATAAACAAAAGCCCACCACATAGCCCATCAAACTTAGAGGGGTAACTACCAATTGAATACGCAGACGAAGTTGCTGAAATCGAGTGGTTGCTTCAAAACACTCTTTGGTAGTATTTTGAAGATTAATTTTCTGAAACTTCAAATAGCTAATATACTCCATTCCGATTCGTAGAAACATAGAACCTATCATCAACGAAAGTGCGAAGGTAACATCAGGGTAAGCCCTATTACCATAAACTGACGCATACCATATTACTCCAATTACGGTGATGGTGAGTACCGTTATGGTTGCTAAATGGTTTCGCCGAAGTTCATTTTTATTCTTCTCTGATTTGGCAATGATTTCAGCAGGCGAAAGAGCTGAATTTACGTTGGGATTTTGATTATCCCATAGTGATTGAATATCATCAAAATTGTTCATTGTCTATTTTTTTAATCGCTAAAGGGAATATTTTTTATTGATTATCATTTTTACTCAGACTCTAATTGTTCATTTATTTAGTGACACACTGGGTGAGATTCTTTTTGATTCGGTGTATTTTTACTCGAAGGGTGTCTTCTGAAACGCCCACCACTTTGGCGATTTCTTCATAACTAAGTCCGTCTAAAACCATCATGATTATTAATCTGTTGGGTTCATCTAATTTAGCAATACAACCATATAATTGTTGGAGTTTGTCATCGTTTAGATGGTCTTCATTTGAATCTGGTATTTCGGGTAAACTCTCAGTTTTAAATTCCTTGCGGTTGGAAGCCTTGCGTAGGTACAACAAACAACTATTTACGGCAATCTGATAAATCCAAGTACTGATATTTGCTTCGTTTCTGAAAGTATCATGCTGTTGCCAAACCTTCATAAATACTTCCTGAGTTATGTCATTAGCAGTATCTAAATCTCCTGCAAAATACCCTTTGCAAAGGCGAAATATCTTTGGGGAGAATTTTTGGTACAATACCGTAAAATCGGTTTGAGTCATAAAATATTATCAATTTTATTGGTTTAAAGATGCAAATAAATATTCTTATCTCTCTGAAAATCAATGGCAATACGACTATAAGTTTATAAATTCTCTTTTATTTTATTCAAAAACCATTCGGGTTGGTCATACATGATGAAATGTGCAGAATTATCAGCGTAGTGTATGACTTTGTTATTGAGTTTAGCGAGTTGGCTATCCCATGTTTTCTCTACAATTTGCTTACTCGGAAAAGTAGCTGCCAATACCACTACTGGAATCTGAATCCAAGCAAGGTCTTCCCGAAGGTCAAGTTTCAGCATATCAATATAGCCATACACATAGGTTTTACGGTCAGCAATGGTCATCCAATTGATTAGCTGTTCGTGTTTAGCTTTATTCATGCACATTCCAAATGCCATTTGAGAAGACATTTTTCTGAAGCTGATACTATCCATTGCCAATTGTTGTTTACTGAACGGATTGTCATACATCATATCCGAAGTTTTAAAATTGGGTATCATTAATGCTCCCGTGCATGGCAACCCATCAACCACTACCAGTTTTTTGAAAAGGGTTGGTTCTGTTGCGGCAAGCCACATACCCAATGTTCCTCCTAAACTATGCCCAATGATGATTGGCTTATTTAGTTTGTTTTGCCGAATATATGCCAATACTTCATCTTTAATCGTTGGCAACCAAGGCATTTCAATAGCTGGTACGCCTCCAAAACCTGCAAAAGTAAAAGCGTGACATTCGTGGTTGGCAGAAATAGCGGCAATCGTTTCTTCCCAAACTTGGGCTGTACACGTAAAACCAGGGAATAGTAATACAGGCTCGCCTTTGCCACTAACTTTGACGTTAAAGGCTTTAGATTGTCCGAAAATAGAGCCATAATTAAGTATAAAAAATAAAACGAGAACAGTGTATCTTGATTTCATGTTGTTGGTTTTGATGTTTAGTAATGAATCATTTAAAACAATAGAGTCTAAAGTGATTTATACTCTTTTACCTTTTGATACACTACCCATGAAATTGTTACACGAAAAATAAAAAAAATGATTGTTGAGATGAAAGTGGATTTACGTAAAATACATTTTAGAGATTTTGTTATAGGTAATACAAAAGAGGTTAGAATTGAATACAACAAAAAATCGTAGGTGAAAGGTATCACACTACGATTTTGAAAAGATTTATTTGAAATACTTACAACCCTACTTTCTTGTTTAAACCACGCCAGAAAAAATAATAAAAAGGATTCCACGAGGTAGGTCGCCATGCTATTTTTGAAGCTCTATTATTCCAATCAATCAAGGCTTTAAAAGCGGTTTGAAAGCTATTTTTTGAAAAGTCCTGTAATACTTCTTCTGAAATATTGCGTTCAAAAAGTTGTTTTTCCTCCGCTATTAATTGAGCTTGTATTTGTTGTTTCTCCAATTTTACGATGTCGGATAAGGCTTTATAATTTAAGTTTCCCAAACGGTACAATCTTTCTGAAATCCACCACAAGGTTTTACGGTCAAATTTCACATCTGGTACTTGATACACTTCGTTGAGTACGCCGTTATCTCCAAAGAAAAAAGGTTTATAAATCGACAAACATGGATTTGAAGTACCTGTTAGCCAAATAGTTACTGGTTTATCTTTACGGATTTCTACAATCATTGACCCCACTGTATGACTGGGGTTTAGCTTACCCGTTGCGTGCATACAAATGTCTTTGGTACTGGCTTTATGAGGGGCAAATTTATCATCTGAAAGATGATGAGACGATAGAATCTCAATGGCTGAATTTATATTAAAGCCTTGTTGGCTCGCCCCTTGCATGGTCGTTTTTTGGCGAATTTTACAGGCACTCGCCCACGACATTAAGGGGTCGGAATACGATTTTGTAAAGTTAAAGTTACCTGTTTTATGCCAGCCTTTTTCTTGAGCAAAAGCAATGGCATTTTCCGAAATCAAATCATAATCATCGGTAATGGTAAGCCCATTTGAAATACTGCCATAATGCGTTACTTTTTTAGCAACCCATTCACGACCAGCCGTTTCTAAAATCCAAGCCTGTTGATTATCCGCAATAATGAATGAATTATCATAAAAAAAATCTCGATTCTGATAGCCTCCACAAGCATCTTGTCCGTAAGTTTTCAACAACTCCGTAATACAGTGTAAGGCTTCATCGGCGGTCTTTGAGCGTTCAAGTGCCAAACGAAGTAAGTCCATCCCCGTAAGTCCTTGATTGGTTTTTGAGGGTTTTATTTTTGTAAAAATTGCTTCATTACCAATGGTTACACCGTATTCATTCACGCCCATTTCCGCTCCCCACATCCAAAATGGTTTTGAAAGAATCACCTCGAAAGTCTCAGCTACTTGCGGAATATCAATGTAAGTACAGCGGAGTGTTTCTTCGATATGCTTCATTCTTGGCAAACGAACGATTGCTTGGGCTTCGTTGGGTTCACGGTCGGAGTTTTTACCAAAAATTAGGCTATTGGTTTGAGTAATAGGAGGTAACGCAATAAAAGTGTCGCACATATTTTATCTATTCGCTTGATTTTCAGGGTTAAATTTACGAGAATAAATCCGAAAATAGGATAAAAAAGCATAGTTTACTGGATTATTTTGGGGCTGTAGCTTGACTAAACATCAACGAAGTGGGGATGAAAGGAATCAGTTTTTTCTCGAAAGTAACCGATGGTAAGCCCAAAATATCTGCCACTTCATCGCCCATCAAATACCGCATTTGAGCCGCTGGGAAAGACTTTAACAAAGGATTTTCAACAAATTTTTCGAGGGTATTTAATAACGCTTTGGTGAGTGCCTGCCCTTCTACTGAAGCTCTGAACTGGCGTTTAGCAATTACTTTATCCAACACAAAGGCTTCTCGTAAATTATTAGGAATCAACACTTTATCAACGCCCATAATTACGGAAATAACATTCCACAAATGTAAATAGGCTTCTGCATCGCCATCGGAAGGAATATCCGCTGTTTTCCTCATACCACGAATAACGATATACGAAAATGCTCCGTTGGTACCAGCCATATCTTCTTGATTGACGGGTTTTCCCCATTCGGTATCCCACTGCCCGTGGTATTCGGTAAAAAACCGAATGGCTGCGTGCATCAATCTCACTTTCAATATTTTATGAATGGCTTGCTTGTTTTGCCAGTTCTTAGGTTCAGTAACCGTTTGGATAAATTCCCCTGTTTCTTCCAAGCGTTTCAAGGTATCAGTTTGAATTCTTTGCGACATCGCCAACACCTTTGCTCCGTCTGCCCCAGCATAGCAATACGGGAGCGACAAACACGCCAACATGATACCAATTTTATCCTGATTTTTCAGAAAGAAGCTCATGCCTTGTTGCATCTGTTGCTCATCGGCAAAATCTGGCATGAAACTATTATCAGCTATAAATTGGTTCACTACCTCATATTTTGAAGTAGGCTCTGATGTATTCAACCAAGCAAACATTTCCCTGATACTCGCAATGCCGTACTGCTCATTGAGTTGCGTAATGACTGTATCAGCCAAAATGTCACCCGTCTGGCGAAGTTTGTCCATTAAATCATTGGGAAAATGGCGAGTGGGTTTTATCCGTTTCAAATTATTACGTTGATAAATTATTGGTGAAAGTACGTTATGATAACTCCTTGATAAGATTTTATGTTTTCTAAAATATTTTTTAGTTCACCCAACCATAATTAGTATGAAGTCGTCTTGTATTTGTAACCTTTATTAAAGCTAAGTTTCTTTATGCCTTTTGATTTAAAAAACGCTATTTGTGCATATCTCAAGGGTGACTTGAACGCCTTTGAAAATATCTATCAAAGCATTTCACCAAAAATGTTTGGGATTTGTATGCGATATGCAGGTAATAGAGAAGAAGCTAAAGATATTTTACAAGATGGTTTTATTAAAATCTCTCAACAGATACAAAATTATCAGTTTGAAGGTTCTTTTGAGGGTTGGGCAAGGAAAATTATGATAAATACTGCCTTAGATTATTACCGAAGTAAAATGCGTTGGAAAATGACGGAACTTGATGAGTCAAATGAAGTAGTGAATATGGAAAGCGATGAGGATATTTTGGGGTATTTATCCTACCAAGAGATTCTTTTGATGGTACAAGAACTCTCCCCTACTTACCGCTTAATATTCAACTTATATGCTTTTGAAGGCTTAAAACATCGTGAAATAGCAGAAAAACTTAATATTTCAGAAGGTACTTCAAAATCAAATTTGGCGGATGCACGAAGAATTTTAAAAAGAAGAATTGAGGCTTGTAATCAATACATAAATGACAAATAGACCACCCGTAAACCTGAATCATGGAAAATAACATTGATAAAATATTTCGTAATGCTTTAGAAAATCATGAGGAAGTACCTCCAATTGATACTTGGAAGTACGTTCGCACTGAAATTTTAAAAAAAGAAAAATCAATGAATAACTCTATTCTTATCAGCCTATTGTTGGGTCTGTTACTTATTTCTGGAATTACTACAATCATTATTATGACTGATACAACTCCAGAGAATATATCAATCACTACTAAAAAACCAGTTCTGATAGCATCCAAGAATGTCAATAATAACATTCCAAGAGGACGTTTATTGATTAAAAATAAAACTTTATCCTTGTTCTCGAAACCATCTAAGAAGTTTGTCAATCAACAATATGCATTATCTCTAAAAAAATCAAAATCTGAACAGAACACATATCTAACAAACAATTACCAAAACGAAATTCAATCCACTATTTCAGAAATCAAAGAACCTTTAATGCTTACTCCAAATTTAGAAGCTAAAATAGAAACTGAGAAATTGGAAATGATTGATTCAGGGTTAAAAGACTATGTTTATACTGATGTATCGAAAAAGATGAGAGAGGATTTGATGACAAAAATCAATAAAGAACTATTGGAAGACGCATTGATAGAAGAAGATTCGACCGAGAAAGAAAGTAAAGGAAAATTTAGTTTAAGACATCCAATTTTTAGTTTTGCAACTGGGGTAATTTGGAATAGCTGGAGCATCCGAAATGATAACTATAACATTTTATCTCCTACATTTAATAGTGGCTCAAAATCGACTTTCATCAGATTGGGGATTGCTTGGAAACTCAATAAACGAACACGCTTAGGATTTAATGTGGGTCAATATAACTCAGGCGGTTTCCAATTGGGTTGGAAAAGTCCTCTGACAAGTAGTAGTATTAATAGTCCTCAACTCACTTTCAAACCTGATAATTCTAACCCTACCTACACAGCTGAAACGCCTTTTGGAAATGTTCAGATTCCTCTTCAAACATTAGTAAATAGTGATTTTATTAAAGATGCTCAAAATTTACCTCAAAATATTGCTATCAACAATGGTAGTGATTTACATTCATTTTCATACGTGCAGGGGGAAATTTGTATAGAAAATGACTTATATTCACGGAAAAGAACAAATAACCATTTGTTTCAAATATTTTCAATTACTAATCTAACAATTCAAAGACCACAAAACTATCAGTATTGGGCTACCGAATTTAGAGCTTATCCACCATCTATTCCTTTTACGATACCTAATAAAGTAAATGTCGTCCAAAATAATTTGGATAACGGAGCAAGTATCATTTGGGGACTAAAATACGGTTTTGGCGTTAGGTGGCAATTTGCCAAAACCTTGAATTTCAATGTTGAAGCTGTGATGCAGAGCAATCTTAATTCTTGGGTAAAAAATCCATATTACAGAACTTATCAAAATTCTTCATCAATACAATTTGGTATTCAATTTAACCCTTAAACTATGCATCTTTACCGCCCACAAATACGCCTATAATCACAATAAACGCAGTTTTCTACATCTTTTCTTTTCTCAAATGGTTTGTCTGGGTTAAGTAAATCACTGATGAAGGCTTCGAGATATTTCTCTGATTCAAAGATAAAATCATGAATACTTTCACCTTCTTGAAAGTGAATATTTTGCTGTAATAAGCCCGCTTCGATATTTCGGAAGGAATAAATACCTGAACTCACTTCGTTTTCAGATTCCTTCAATTTAACGCCATTGATGGTCAAGCCATTCTTGGAAACCATTTGTTTCAGTACCATGTACTTGTATAACCAAAGCTGTCTGAACTTATCTTTTTCTTTATCCGTCAATAGCGTTTCGGCAAGGTCTTCTATATTGATTTTCAAGTCTCTTGCCTCTACTTTTCCCGTTTTATAATCTATCACTCGTACTTGAAAACCGTTAGTTCTATCCATGCGGTCTATTCGTCCAGCAATTTTTACGGGCAATAGTTTTCCGTTAATATTAGCCGCAAATTGTACTTTTAAGGTTTTCTCTACCTCCAGCAGTTCTAAAGGAAATAACTCATTATCAAGTTGATAGCGAATAAATTTCTTCACGATGGCTTCACCCACTTGATACAAAACGTAGTTCATTCCTTCTTCGGCTCGTAATCCTTGATTGGTTTCTTTGAAGGCTTGTTTTAGATACGATTGAATATTGTTGAGTACATTTTCAAGGTCTTCTTTTTCAACAATTCCACCATTGGCAACAAACTCAGAATCAATGTTTTCAAACGTTTTATGAATCCAATTTCCGAAGGTATCTACGCCAATTTTTTCTTCTACTACTTCCTCTTCGGCGATACCTGCTACTTTACTGAAATAATACTTGAGGGTACAGTCTAAGTATTGGTTCATGTGAGAAGGATAAATGCCTTTTTCGGTAATTTCTTGTTCAATAAATTGTAAAATATCTGCCGTTTTATGGATTTCTAACTTGGTTTCTTCTTGGTCTTCTTCGTTTTGGGCTACAAATTTCACGGTTGGATAAGTGAGCGTAATATTTTTATTCATTTTGGCTAATTCATGCTCAATTTGCAAAATGAACCTACTTTTCTCACCTGCCCCGTAGGTGTCAGATGGCAACACATGAACCAGCACAATTTCTTCGGCACGTTGGAGCAACCTGAAAAAGTGGTATGCCATCACCGAATCAGCGTGATTATGCGTAGGCAAATTAAATTGAGGGTCGGTGAGGGCATCAAACGGAATGAGCGTATTTTGTCTTTTCCCCTGCGGAAGTGTACCTTCATTGACCGACAAAATAATTACTCGCTCAAAATCTAAGGTACGAGTTTCCAACATTCCCATGATTTGGAGGTTTTCATCCGTTTCAGAATCAAAAGGAATTTTGGTTTGCTTGATAAACTCATACAAAAATGTGAACTGATACAAATATTCTGTTTCGATGGCATCCTGACTTTCTTTATAAACATCTCGTAATGAGTCAATTAAAGCATAAAAACATTTAATGGCATTTTGAGGATTATTGTTCCAATGTTTGAAAATGATTTCAAAAATGGGGTCATTGTTGGCTATTTCTAATAACTCTTTCGAGCTTAAAAATACCCGATTTCGCTCGGTAATTTCTCGGAGAGTTTTGCGAATTGGGTTTTCGGATTCGGGGGCGGATTCTCCCGCATACTTCATCAACTCCCAACGCCTCAAAAACGGATGATTTAATACTTTGACAACCTGCCGATGCGAAAATTTTGGAATCTTCACCGTTTCGCCTTCTTCCGTTTTAAATTTTACCAAATTGCGTTGTAATTCAAACAAAGAATCTATCAACGTAAATAACATAGAATTACGAAGTGACAAACCCATCGTAATATTCAAATCTTTGACGGATTCATCCAACGAGTTCATTACGGGAACTAATAAATTTTCATCGCCTAAAACTATGGCAGTTTGCGAATTTGCAAATTGCTCAACGGGGTTATTCTTACGTTCTTGTTGCCAATTTCGGTAAATATGACCCGCTACTTTTGCTTGAATACTGGCATTAGCTACGCCAATCACTTGAATATTTTTCTTTCCTTTTACCAAATCATCCGTTTCCCAAAGCCACTCATCGTTGTACAAAGGAGCTTTTCCTGCTTTATCATCGCCATTTTTATAAATTCTCAACCAGTCTCCCGCTTTTTGGTCTTTGTTTCGCAGAATATAAGCGTCTGTATCCCAGAGAGTTTCTGCGAAGTTTTTGCGTTTCAATAAAGTTCTAATGGTTTTCTCTTCGGCATCACTCAGGGCATTGAAGCCCACAAAATAGTACTTTAAATGTTTATCTTTTTCTAAAATATACTTGTCTGTATGCTCCGCTAATTCTCGGTATGCCATTCCTCGATACACCAAACCTTTGTCCGTGAGTCTATCTCGTAAATTTTGATATACCGAAAAAATATTCTCGAAAAGTTTAAAGTAGCGGTCGGTGCGGTCGGTTTTTAGATTTCTATCTTTTTGTGATTCTCCCAACTGCATCTGCCACCGTTCCAATGCTTTAGCTTCCGACATATAACTAAATAATGCTTTGGCATCCACCAAGTATTGGTCAATTTTATCAAAGTCGTTTAGTAAAGTAGTTGCCCAAGTCATGAACCGCTCGAATACTACGTTGGGGTCAATTTCTTTAAAAACATCGTATAATTCAAACAAAAGAGCGATGGGGTCTATTTGGCGTAAGCCCGTCATTTCCATCACAAAATCATCTACCGCCAACACGTCAGGAGCAAGGAACGGAACGTCTGAAAGTTGCGAAAGTGCTTGTTTGAAATACAAAACGCCTCGTCGAGAAGGAATTACTATACAAACCTTAGATAACTGGTTATGAGTATGTTGAGAATAAATATATTGAGCCGAACGGTCAAGGAAAGTTTGCATTTTTATCGTGATGAGCTGTACTAAAAGATAAAATTATTGATTTCATATTGCAGTCCAAGTTTGGACCACTGATTGTACCGATTTAAAGGATTTTTACAGAATAGACAATGAAAAATCAGTGTAAATCTGTCTAATCTGTAATATTCACGGTCTAATAATTATTTTGTAACATAAAACAGAGATTTCCCCAAAACTTTTTCCCAAATTTTTAGGTACATTTGGCTTTCAATTTACAAAAACTTTCCAACAATGTTCAAAAAAACCATTTTAGGATTCGCCATCATTCTATTGGCGATGTGTAATAATGTTTTGGCTCAAACCATCACTGAACCCCTTAAACCAAAAGCATGGACGCAATATCAAGCTCCTTTTAAAATAGTAGGAAACTTATACTACGTTGGTACTTATGATTTGGCTTGCTACCTCATCGTTACGCCCAAAGGTAATATCCTGATTAACACGGGCTTATCAAGTTCTTACAGCCAAATTCTGGATAATATAACCACATTGGGCTTCAAACCCAAGCAAACAAAAATATTACTCACCACCCAAGCCCACTTCGACCATCTGGGAGCTTTAGCAGCCCTCAAAAAAACCACTAAAGCCCAATTTTACGTCAATAGTCCCGATGCTCAAGTGGTGGCTGATGGTGGTAAAAGTGATTATGAATTTGCCAAATATGGTACTACGTTTGCCCCAGTGACCGCCGAAAAAATATTAATGCCCGATGAAAAGATTATCGTGGGTGGCAGTACCGTTCAACTACTCCACCACCCAGGGCATACCAAAGGTTCTTGCAGTTATTTGGTAGATGTGATGGAAAACGGTAAAACGTATAAAGTATTGATTGCCAATATGCCATCCATCATTGTTGATAGAAAGTTCAAGGATGTTATCGAATACCCCAGCATTTCTAATGATTACGCCGAGACCTTCAAAAAAATGGAGGCAATCAATTTTGATATTTGGTTGGCATCACACGCCAGTCAATTTGAGATGCACGAAAAATTAAAAGCAAATCCAAAGTATAACCCTCTAATTTTTGCGGATAAAACGGGATATTTGAAAGCATTGGGTGAATTGAAAAAAGCCTATGATAATAAATTAATTGCTGATGAAAAGTAATGGCTTGTAGGTAAACCACTAAAACTAATCATTGTACTTTTCAGCAATTTACCTTCCCGAAAGTTTAAAACTTTCGGGAAGGTTCAAGCCAATAAAGCCCTATAAATAAATGGTATCTTTTATTTAAACACCCGAATCCCTAACGTTCTGTACTCCTCCAAAAGCTCATCCGATGCTGAAGAATCCGTAATTAAATGTTGAACAAAGTTGAGGGGAGCAAAAGGCAAATAACGGTCTTTCTCTAATTTCGTAGAATCACAAAGAAAAAAAGCTGCTTTGGCGTTGTGGCACAAAGCCATCGTAATTTCGGCTTCTTTTTCGCTCGAAGCACTCAATCCGTTTTGTAAAGATATGCCATCTACGCCCACAAAGGCTTTATCGGCACGATATTTCCCAAAGTGTTCTGCGGCAATTTTCCCATGAGCTGCTTGGCGTTCAACATCTATTTCTCCGCCCGCAAAATTCAAACTCACCATCGACCCCATCAATTCGTTAATCACTGGTAGTGAATTGGTTACAACTTTAATATTCATATTCCGAATGAATGGACACATTCTAAAAACGGTACTTCCACAATCTAAAAATACTACATCTCCTTCTTGAATCTGCTGGGCAGCAAGCCGACAAATTTCATCTTTTTGACCCGCATTTACGGCTGACTTTTGGGCAAAGCTAACAGGTACTTGTGAAAGACTCACTTTCATTGCTCCTCCGTGCGTGCGTATGAGCAAGCCGTCTTCCGCTAAAACCGCTAAATCTCGACGAATGGTTATTTCAGAAATGGCTAACGCTACTGCTGTTTCTTTCACATCAATGACCCCACTTTGGTCTAATTTTTCCAGTATTTTTTGCTTTCTGACTTGGAAATTCATTTCATTATTTTAATTTTGTTCAAAAATAATCATAAATAATCATTTTCAATCAAATGAACGCAAAAATAAAAAATATTAAAACTGAAGTGCTTTCTGATAATTGGTACACCTTACGTAAAATTACATTTGATTTTTTACAAAAAAATGGAGAATGGCAAACGCAAAGCCGTGAAGCCTACGACCGAGGCAACGGAGCTGTTATTTTGCTGTACAACAACGAATCAAAAACCGTCATTCTAACTAAGCAATTCAGAATGCCTACTTTCGTGAATGGCAATCCAAACGGTATGCTGATTGAAGCCTGTGCTGGACTTTTGGATGCCGATAATCCAGAAGATTGTATCAGAAAGGAAACTCAAGAAGAAACGGGTTATGAGATTAAAGATGTACAAAAGATATTTGAATTGTATATGTCGCCAGGGTCGGTGACGGAAATTTTACACTTTTTCGTGGCTTCCTACACCAAAGACCAGCAAATCAATGAAGGTGGCGGTGCCGATGAAGGCGAAGAAATAGATGTATTGGAGTTAGATTTCAACAAAGCACTTGCCATGATACAAACGGGCGAAATCAAAGATGCTAAAACGGTGATACTTTTGCAGTACGCCTTCATAAATAAGTTGATAGATTAAACCATGAGCGTTGAATGATGTCAAAGGTTCAAAAATAACTTAAACACAAATTCATTATGAAAAATCTGTTGAAATCATTGTTCGTTGTGTTAGTGATTGTTAGCTGTGTGAATGTTGTCTCGGCTCAAAACCCATCAAGACGCTTGAAAAGAGACATAAAAGAAGACCAAAGAGATAAGCGGGAAGATGTGCGTGACCGTAAAGAAGATAAACGAGATAGACGTGAAGATAAAAGAGACCGACGTGAAGATGTAAAAGATAAAATGGATGGTAATACTGGACCAGCGGATAAACTTGAAGACATAGCCGACCGACGTGAAGATAGACGTGATAGACGAGAGGACGTGAAAGACCGTAAAGAAGACAAACGAGATAGAAGAGAGGATAAAAGAGACCGAAAAAGAGGGACTTTTTAGTGTAAAATCGGGCTTAGTAATGTACTAAGCCCGCTATTTATTAATGCACTCTATCCCCTCTAAGTTCCATGTTATCAATCACTTGGGCTTCGGTTTCGAGCCATTCTGCCCAGCGGGTTTTTACGTAGTCAGCGGGTAAATACTCTTTAGCGAGGTCGATGAAATTGACGTAATGTCCTGCTTCCGAAATCATCAATTCGTGATAAAATTCTCGGAGATTTTCATCTGAAATCTCTTGTGACAATAATCTAAAACGTTCACAGCTACGAGCTTCAATCAAAGCATTCAAAAATAGTCTTTCGCCTAATTGCTGTTCACGAGTACCACCATGCCGCATCGAATTATACAATTGATGTACGTATTCGTCTCGACGTTGCACCCCTAAAGCAATTCCTCTTTTATCCATTTCCTTCAAAACCATTCTGAAATGAGCCCATTCTTCTGATACCACGGGCATCAAAACTTCTCTAAGTTTCTCTTTTTCAGGATATTGTATAATTAATGAGATACAAGAAGAAGCTGCTTTTTGTTCGCAGTAAGCATGGTCAATTAAAATCTCCTCAATGTTTTTTTCGGCAATATTTACCCAACGTGGGTCAGTTGGAAGTTTCAAACCCAACATGGTTTTGGTGGCATTATTTCTTTGTTCGGTATTCATATTTTACTCAATGATAGAATGCGTGATATTTTTGGAAGTATAGTATGGAAAATCTGACATGATTTAAGAAATTAATGAAAGTGAACCGCTAATTTATAGCTTCCAATATTTTAAAAGGGCTTGTTTAAACATTTGGTTCTAACATTAGATTTTATTAAATTCCAACTGAAACCATTCTCAAAAATAACATGAAAAAACTAATTGTCCTTTTTCTCTTTGCCCTTTCATTCGGTACTTCTGCACAAACGGCTGATTCTCTTTTTGTTACGCCAGCCAGCCGTGAGGCGTTAATGCAAAAGTTTGTCGCTTTACCGTGTGGTATTAAATCTACCGATGATGTAAAAACGATTTGTGCAAAACTTGAAAAATTTTTAATTAATTATAAAAATGACCCCAATTTTCCCGATGATAAATTTGCAAAAGCCGCCAATTGGCAAGCCTTAAAATCCGTAAAAATGGGTGGGTACGGTATTGGAGCAGTGATTTACGAAAATAAATCTCGTAAAATTTTACACGCTGCCCATAATTCCCAAATGACTAAGTTGCGGTCTGACTTGCACGGAGAAATGACTTTATTGAATGAATTTGAGGATAATCCGAAAAACAAAAAATACCGCAATAAGTATGTTTGTAAAGAAGGTTTGACGATTTTTAGTTCTGCCGAACCCTGCCCGATGTGCTTTATCAGAATTGCGACGGTGGGCGTTGATACCAAATTTTGTACCGCTGGACCCGACGACGGGATGACGCAACGAGTGCAATGCCTTCCACCCTATTGGCGAGATTTAGCCTCAAAACATAAGTTTGAAAAAGCTCAATCTTCACCAGTTATGCAAATGATTGCCCATGTATTATTCTACTCATACCTGCTGGACGGACGACACGCTTAGTCTTAATTCAATATTGAAATGATGAATATCATCGCATTTTTAAACTTACTATTCACTCATTTTATCATTCTATCATTCATTCTATCATTATATCATTCACTCATTATATCATTCACTCATTCTATTATTCTATCACTAAACCTAATCAAACAAAAGCCAATGTACGCCAAATGCCAATACCCTGCCCATACCCGCAAAACCTGGCGAAGCGTAATATCCACGTTCAGTATTACCCTGGGTTAATCCTTGATTTACGTGGGCAAATTTGAAGAATAACCGCACCCGATTGATTCGCATATCCGCAAAAGCATCAGCTTGAATATAGCCATCTATCCGTTGCCTATTTTGTAAATGAAACTGCTGAATGGCAGGCATATAGGCATCGGCATAGTAGCTGGATTTGTAATGGAACTCCAAACCCGTTTGGATATACAATTTCTTTCTGAATAATAAATCAAACGCAAATCTTGAATTGACAAATAACGCTGGAATTCTGATTAAGTCGGAGTCTGTTTTGGTATAAAATATTTGATTGGTTGTAGAAAATTTGCCTTTTCTGTAATCAAAACCCATGCCTGCTCTGTAAATAAATATGTCACCATCTTTTTGACTAACCAAAGCCGACTCATTGAAATAAATATAATCAGATACTCTTGTGATACTCACATTCGGACTAATTATACAACCTTTAAACTTTAGTGTTGTATAACCAAAAACATTTAATGAAGCTACTTTTTCTAAATTGTTGATTTTATCCCATCGCAAACCGTTACTAAATGTAGCCTGCTGAACTAAGGTAGGTGATGATGCGATGTAGCTTCCACCAATATTCAACCATTTTCCTTGAAACTCCCCATTAATTCTAAAATCTTTCCCTAATAGATACTCAAATTCCCCAAATAAACGAGTACTATCTTTAAAATATTGATTAAGCCACAAACCAATAAAGGTTTCGTTGCCTCTCCATACTTTTGAAGTATCAGTAGTGTACTTGTAAAGCTGAATATCAGATGGATTTTTAAGAATATCCTTAAACTTTGTTACGGGGATGTTTTGATAAGAATTAAATGGATTTTGGTAGGAGAAAAAGCGTTGTCTCAAATGCAAACGATAATTAAAACCTTTGTAAAAACCTTTAATACCTGATTTATGCTCAAAAAGACTGTACTGGGTTTCATTGTAAAGTGAATCCGTTTGATTAGTCAAGTAGTAATAAAGGGAATCAGTCTTAGAACTTACCCTCGGAAAGCCAACGAGTGGTCTCAATAATTTTACAGGTCGGAAGTTAGCAATGCCATAATCGTAAGAGTACAATCCGTTGGTGAGTCCCGCTTTGAAACTTTTATCCACAAACTGCACCGTTCTGGTTTGATAATCAATCACTTGGTAAATCTGAAAGGCTTTGTAACCTACATATTCGTGATAAATATGCAAGTTGTAGGATTTATCACGGGTTGCGGCACTCGTTAAAATTGGGATGTTATCCCCCTGTGCTAATAATTCATTGTACGAAATCAGTCTTCGTTTACCTGTTGTGGCATCCGTAACACTATCTTTTCTGATTACTCCTCCTTGGTCATTAGAATTATGGTCGGATAAATTGAAATAAGCCAACAAAGCATATTTTTTGTTCTTTGTTTGATAATTGGTGTGCATCATAAAATCCCAATGGCTTATTGCCGAGTTATCGCCCGTGGTGGTTTGGTCAATGAGGGTTTTATTGGCGGCTATTCGCTGTACATTGATACCTACGTTCCACAGTGAATCAATATTTCTACTCAATTCAAACTGTAGTAAATCTTGGTCGCCTCCGCCTGGTACATAAATGATGTTTGTAAAAGGTGATTTGGTATTGTAATATCGTACCTGATTGGGTTTGAAGGTGTAAAGTGAATAAGCGTCATAGCCCAACAATGTTCCAATCTGTTCGGGGGCTTTGTAAAATACTGGACGGATAGCCGTACCGATATTTCCTAAATCTTGGTATTGATTTTTATATCGCTGAACGAAATTATAATTATGAATGCCATCAATGGTGGTGTCAAGTGAATAGAGTCTCTTCCGATTATTGAACACATCTTCTTCTAAAAAATATTTCGTGGAGGTAGGTCCATAAACCACTTTTGTAGAATCATCTAAGCCAATTCGCTGATTAGGATTTTTGGGTGTATTGGGTTTCTGTTGATTTGCTTGCGGAAAACCATTAGTCGGGAAAGCAGTATTGCCTCCTTGTTGATTGGTGGAAGGAAATGGAGAAATCTGGGCAAATAATAGTTGGGAACACAAAAGCCCAACGGTGGTAAGGATATATATTCTTAATTTCACAATACAAATTTAGACAAAAGAGAATAAGTAATGATGGTTAAATAACGATTTTAAATGTAAAACATCTTACAGGCAACACTTATCATTTCATCAAAACCCTTTTTCATTTCAGCCGTGAGAAAATCTATCTCAATGGGTAAATAAAATAATGAGACATTTTGTAATAATGGATGACCCAACAGGGGTTGAAATTTCACCATGTCTTTCTCGGTCATCAACACGGCTTTAATATCTTGCTTAAACTGTTGATGGATGGCAAGCAAATCTTGCTCTGAAAAATCATGATGGTCGGGATAGATTAGATGATTTACCACCTCAAAATGTTCTTTCGCATAAACCTCAAAAAGTACAGGATTGGCAATGCCTGATAACAACAAAATTTTATTGCCATCTAAATCAGTATCTTCCGAACGATAATTTCGGGGTTTTCCGTACAAGATTTTAGTAAAAAAAACGGGTGCGTTGGCTTGTAAATAAGGTTGTAAATTTTGTTGGATAATTTGTCGTTCCTGCTGTGATAAATCCTTCGGACACTTACTAACAATGACGGCATCAGCTCTTTTTGCCCCGTGTCTTCGTTCTCTTAAACGTCCTACTGGAAATGGAAAGTCATCATAAATTGGTCGATTGTAATCTACTAATAGTAAATTCAAAGACGGTTTTATGGGGCGGTGTTGAAAGGCATCATCTAAAATAATAACGTTAGTATCAGGTTTTAACGCTCGCATTTTTTGAATAGCCTCAACTCGCTTCTCGCCAACGCACACCGCTATTTCATTCCCAAATTTCTGATAAAACTGATAAGGTTCATCGCCAATGGTTTGGGCATTGGCTTGGTTATCAGCTAAGAGAAATCCTTTCGTTTTTCGTCCGTAACCTCTACTAAGCGTGGCTATTTCTTTAGAGTTTTTCAGCAATTTTATCAGATACTCCACGTGCGGTGTTTTTCCAGTACCACCTACTGTTAGATTTCCCACATTAATAATGGGAATATCAAAAGTGGTACTTTTCATCAAACCTTTATCAAACAACCAATTACGAAAATCAGTTATTAAACCATAAAGCCAGGAAAAAGGAAATAATATTTTTATCATGCGTATTATTGAAAAGCTCAATTTTTATTAGCCATCTCGTATATACGGAAATTATTTTAACCGTTTAATAAAAAAACTCTTTTTGGAGATGCAAAATTCTAAAAGAGTTGAGACTTTTTAGTATATTCACACCCCTTTTAAGAAACTTTAACTGCTGTTTTGGTATTTAAAGAATCCCGCCCATAACCTAACACACAAGTAGTCAGACATTTAAAGATGGATTAATACTCCTAACATTGTAAAAATGTTAGCTCAAAAAAAATTGCCAAATTGTCCTAACCAACTCTTGAAGTACAAATAATGAGTCTGAGAGCCGTATTTACCAAACATACACTTGATTTCAAGTTCGAGGCAGGAACGTCTCGAGGTGTGCTTACGCATAAAGATAGTTATTTTGTAAAGATTTATGACTCTGAAAACCCTTCGGTGTTTGGTTTGGGAGAGTGTTCCCCCTTGAAAGGGCTCAGTATTGACGACCGTCCCGATTTTGATTTACAACTCCTCAGTATCTGCGAAAATTTCAATACCCTTGATTTAGAAGTTTATCCTTGGAATTTGAACATCATCCTCGACCAAGTTTTGGATAAATCTTTTCCTTCCATCGTATTTGGTTTTGAAACCGCCATGCTCGATTTAATGAATGGTGGAAAACGTACCGTTTATAACAACGCTTTTGCCAAAGCAGAACGCACCATCAATATCAACGGATTGGTCTGGATGGGTAGTAAAAACTTCATGCTCCAGCAAATTGATGAAAAACTGGCAGCAGGCTACGATACTATCAAAATGAAAGTGGGAGCGATTGACTTCAAGAAGGAATGTGAGGTATTGGCGTACATCAGAGAAAAATACGATGAATCTAAAATTACGCTTCGAGTAGATGCCAACGGGGCATTTTCAGTACACGAAGTAATTGAAAAATTAGAACAATTATCTCAATTCAAACTCCATTCCATTGAACAACCCATCAAACAAGGCAATGAAGATGTAATGGCTGAACTCTGCCAAAATACACCACTACCCATTGCCCTCGATGAGGAACTGATTGGTATCCGAGAATACACCGATAAATACAAACTTCTGAAAAAAATCATGCCTCAATTCATCATTCTAAAACCTACTTTATTGGGAGGCTTTCAGCAATGTAGAGAATGGATTGAAAATGCCAATCGCTTAAAAATAGGTTGGTGGATGACTTCGGCTCTGGAGTCGAACATTGGGCTAAATGCCATCACTCAATTTACCGCTGAATTTAACAATATTCTTCCCCAAGGACTTGGCACGGGTCAATTATACCACAACAATATTGCTTCACCGTTAGAAATCAAGCAAGGAAAAATCCTTCATAATCTCAATCAGAACTGGGATTTGAGCGTTTTAGAGTTTTTGGTGTAATGCTTCATCACAAATAAAACTTTCTTAAATTTTGAGTTTAATCCAGTAGTTTGCAAATTTGTGAAATAATTTGAAAAACTAAACTCAATGAATATTCAAACACTTGACCAAGACCTCCTTTCTTTATTTGAAAAAAGAGTAGAATTAAGCCAAATGGGCTATGACCACCGTGATTATGATGATGTGGAAGAAGCTCTACACGATTTGGAGGACGATTTCAACGATAAATATGGTGATTTTTTAGAAGGAATTCTGGGAGATATTCACAAAGAATTCTGTCCTGAGTCGGATGTGTTATTACCTACTGCTTATTTGGCACGTTCTTTCAAGGAAACACCCGATGGCGGTATTGAAGTAGGTAAAGATGCAGGCGTAGAAGTAGAATTAGAAGCAGACCCAGCCGCCAGTGCTAAATTATTGTTACTACCAAGTCCTACTCGTATTGTATTACAAGTTGGTAAAAAGAAAAATATTGTTTGGGCAGCAGAGTAGATAATTGTTGAGGTTTGAATTGCTGCTAAAACTATCTGTAAAATACTGAATTACAGCATTTTATTGTTTTTCTATAAACTAAATTACATGAAAAATTTATTTTTTTCATTTTTATGATGTTTTCAATTCCTGAGAATTTCAAATCTCAACAACTTAAATACGAACGAGTAAAAGCCGCCTACGATGAGAAATCGGAGGCGGTTTTTACTTTATTGAAACAGCATCATATTTCACCTTCGCAACTACGTATTTTTATTCGAGTTTTTAAGCAAGACGAAATATTGGAAGTCTGGGCAAAAGAAAATCAGAGTCCTCGTTTTGAACTGCTCAAAACTTACCAAATCGCTTCGTCTTCAGGAAATTTAGGACCTAAACGTAAACAAGGCGATATGCAAACTCCCGAAGGTTTTTACTACATCGACCGCTTTAATCCAATCAGTAATTTTTACCTTTCGTTGGGCGTAAATTATCCAAATACTTCCGATAAAATTTTAGGAGAAAAAGGAAATTACGGTGGGGATATTTTTATTCATGGTGCTACGGTAACGGTGGGATGTATGCCCATGACGGATGATAAAATTAAGGAAATTTATCTAACGGCGGTGGAAGCCAAAAATGCTGGACAAACAGCCATTCCCGTCCATATTTTTCCTACAAAACTAACTGATAGTGGTATGGTTTCTTTACAAAAAACGGTTCAATCAGCCAGTTTTATCGGGTATTGGCAAGCCTTAAAAAATGGACAAAATATTGATTATCAGAAATTTATAAAGTTCTGGACAAACCTAAAAGAAGGTTACGATTATTTTGAACAGCATCATCAATTACCCCAAGTAAGCGTAAAAAAAACAGGGGAATACACCTTTACAAAATAAAACTTCTGCCGATGAGCTTTCGGCAGAAGTCTGAAACATTAACCATTTTGTGTAATTTATATCAAAAGTTAATTATTCTTAACCTTTATTTATAGTCATAAAGACAACTGTTCTACATTTCTACTGAACACCATCAGATTGTCCTCTTACAATGGCTTTGTCGCCAATGGCTTTTCCAATTTTTAAACCGCCTTCACAATCCATTTTGTAATGGATTCCTCCGTATAATCTTGATTTTGAAGCTTCGTCCGCTTGGGCTTGAAAACTACTCGCTCCATCTGGAAATAGATAACTCAACACCGTAGCGGCGGCAGCTGAAAAGGTAGAATGTCCCGATGTGTAAGCTGGAAAATTGGGTAAACCCGTTAAAGTTTTGATACTGGCATCCATCTGTGAAGGACGAGGCACATAATAAAAACTCTTGGTGTACCAGCAACTAATGGCAGCATCCATCATAGCGGTATTCAAAAGAGCATAATTTCTTGCCGTTCTTACTTCTGATAGTTTTCCCGCTACTTGATATTTTTCAGCAATTTGATTCCAATGACCTGGAGGCGTATGAGTACCCGCTCCATCAGCCCAGTAGTGTACAATCGCTATTCTTTCACGGGTTGGGTTATCTGTATAACTTTTTACTTCGGCAAGTTGAGCTTTAAATTCTTGTGACTTTGTTGATAATGGTGGCAGAGATGTGCTAATGTCCGTCAGGGTTTTTCTGTCCATGTTCCACGTAGTTACATTTCCATAAAAAGGCAACATCGGCGGACGGGGAGCTTCCTCCATAGACTTCCACGCTACTTCTCCTCTTTCTTCACATTTCTTGGTTAGGCTATCCCATTTCGCTTGTGTACCCACGGCGTTTGCCATACCATCAGTCCGAAAACGGGAAAATATTTTAGCAAAAACTGCTTTTCCCAATCGCTCACCCGCTTCAATATCCGAACGAGTAGCAACACCTGCCCATAATTTAAACCATTTTTGTTCTTCTTTCTTCTTGTACAAATACAAAGTATCTGCCTTTTGAGGGAACAAACGCTTCATAAATTCGTAAGTAACCGCCGACATCACCGCATCTTCGGATGGATACGAAGCTAACTTTGGAGCTGCCAAAATTACTGGTGTAATAGTGGCATCAACGGCATTGGGGGTTTTACGATTGTACTGTTTTTTCAAACCCATTGCCATTACTAAAGCATCATACTGAGCTACTGATACATAGGCATAAGCACGAGCAGCATACGGAGGATTAGAGAAAGGAAAAGTTGTACCCGTTCCATTCACGTTATCAGGGTCTGCGGCACTGGGAATTGGGTATTTTCCTAATTCATTTTCAGCTGGGGGTAAATTATTCTTAGCAACCAACTCACGCATGATTTGATTCCAACGTAGAATACCTCCTCCGTTCCAATAACGGATAGCATCACGTCGTTCGTCATTGATTTTGGCAACTTCTGCTTTTACTTCCTCAATTTCTTGCAGATATTCTGCCGATGTAACGGTTTTAGGCGTTTGTACCACACTGGTAAAATCCGTAAGTTTTAGGTCTGAGTAGGTTTTCCAACTTCCTGCGTTATCATCTATTTTTGTGGGTGACAAAGCTGAAAGTTCAGTTCCATCACGGTCGAGGTACTTTTCACACGATACCATCATCAAGACCAGAAAAATGGCAGGAAGTGTAATTTTTATATTTTTAGTAAATAACGATTTCATATTATTGTTTCTATTACGTCAAAATCAAGTTTTAAATTTCTGATAGTGCTTATTTATGCTCTTCGTGTTTCATTTCTCCTCCACTGGCATTATGGTTCATATCCCCAGGGCGACAAATGGGCCCCGTTGGAATGCCTAATACTTTATTTTTACGAAAATCAATAAAGGCTGACAATCCTACCGAAAAGGTTGTTGATTCCCCTACGTTACGTCCTGAGATAATCCTGCCTCCAGTTACCATAATTTGTACGTCTTTGAGTTGAGGAATACGATAAGCCGCAATAAATCCTACTTTGGTAAAATCAAATTTATTGCAAAGCCCTGGCATATCATTTCTACGAATATCAATAGTTCCTTGCGTAATTTGCTGGTCATAGGTAGCTTCCAGTTGCCAACGATATGAATAATGTCCGAATTTACCTCCGAAATTAACTACATCAGGCATAATCATTTCATTGGTAAAATATCCTCTATCTGAATAATACATTTCTCTATCAACTTTCACGTTTGAGCGTGTGGTGTAGGTTCCGTGCAAGGTCAATGCTAAATCAGAGGGTAAAGTATAGTACAAAATTCCTCTAC
Source organism: Arcicella sp. (assembly GCA_025454855.1). GTDB lineage: Bacteria > Bacteroidota > Bacteroidia > Cytophagales > Spirosomataceae > Arcicella. Next base: position 31,804 of record JALONS010000009.1, on the reverse strand, counting down.
CGAAAAGAGTATTCGACTGTGTACCAATGGACAACGGCATATAATCTGCTACGTAATTATTAGTAGGTATTGAACCTCCAACTGAGCCAATCACGGATAAACTTTTAGCCTGAATTAATCGGTATTTAACAGACATCGTTAAATCTTGAACGCCACTCAAACCTTGTTGAACACCAGCCGAAGGCTTTACAGTAATATAGGGTAATGAAAACATTAGATTGAAACGGTCTGAGATACCGTAATTTCCCATCAAGGCAACGGATTGCGTAGTTACTGTTCCTAAGTTTTTGTTTTCACGGTAGAGAGTCTCCTCCCAGTATTTACTCCATGAGTCATTCATATAGGTAACACCACCACAGAGATTACCTTTTGCCATGAATATCCCATCGTTCATCATTTGAGATTTCACCCCAAAACTGCAAAACAAAAGGAATATTAAGATACTATGTTTTGTAAAAAAATTTCTCATCATTCTATTCAATTAAAATCTGTGGGATAAAGTAGCTGAAACAAAATAATCGGCAAAAGCGGCATCTCCTTGCCCTCCGTATTTTAAATCAGAATATGACTTTACTCTATTACGGGTAGTAGCAATGGGTACATTCAAGGCAAAAGTGTTTCTTTTATTCATGTAAGAAATCCCTGGTTCGATGGAAATGATATATCCCGGACGGCGAAACCCTTCGCTCTTACCTATTACATCTTTGGCAGGCACGCCCTCAATTCTCGCCCCCAAACTTACGGCAATTCCCAAGCGGGGTAACAATCCGTAAGCAACGCCTGCCCGTGCGGCAAATTGGTCAGCTACTGAATGTTTCACTGTGACAGGATTTTGTACATTATCTTTTAAAATATTATTATAGGTATCGTTTACATTCCGAGGATTAAACAGATAAAAGCCATTATAATAAACCGAAGCATTGGTGAATAACTTTTGGTAGCCTTGAATCTCAACATTTACGCCCCAACCACCATCACCTAATTGAATAGATTGGTCAACAGCTTTCGTTTGGATGTAATCTTTACCTTCTTTGTCTAATTTATGGAAATCCCCCTGTACATTAGAATCTCCAGTAGGAGCTTTTACGCCCAAACCCAAAGAAACATTCCCGTTCATGCTTTTCATAGGGTCAAATAGCCAATAACTCGCTCCCAAACGAATATCACCCAGTCCAGAAGACTTAGTAGTGAAATACGGGTTCGGAGCAGCCAATGTTCCGTTACCATAATGCTCATATTTAGAATCACGAGCATTAATAGCCAAAGGGATATTTAAAGAGAGACTCAGGCGGTCTGTCAGGGCATACGTAATGCCAATATCGAAGCCCTGTGAATAATTTTTCACTTCGGTATCATTGGTTAAGCGTTGTTCTTGGTATTCAGTACCCACAAAATGGCGGTGTGAATACAAATTACGAAAACCCATTGAGACTTGCCATTGACCGGGGTGCATCATTGAATTTGAGTTTGCTCCCGAACCTGCTGCACAACTCATGTGGCGGACTGCCACACAGCCCTGTGCAAAAATACTTTGCCTTGATACGAGAAAGCAGAGCAAGAAAAAGATTAGAGGTAATTGTTTTTGCATAAAAATATGATTAACAGAATAAAGTTGATTGATTAATGGCAATTTCGCATTTTCCACAAATCAGGAAAAATCGCTAAATTGCCATGACAAATATAAATAATAAGATTTTTATTTTCCAAATAAATGGAAAAAAAATTTCAAAATTCCTGATTAATGGAAAACAAGTTCAGCATTAACCTTAGAATCCTTAGAAAAAAGAATAAACTTACTTTGGAAGTATTAGGAAAAACACTTGGAATTAGTAAAAGTGCTTTGTCGGACTATGAAAATGGGCATACATTTCCCTCCTTAGACGTGTGTGAAGGAATTTGTACGTTTTTTGGTATTGGATTGGATGATTTGAAAAATTCCGATTTTTCGGAAATGACTTTGGAAGAGATTCAACAGTTTGCTAAACAGAAAGAAACTCAACAAAAAAATGATAATAAAAATGACCTCAGTGACCCTTATAATCAATTAGTTTTTCAGAATAAACTTCTTAGTCAGCAAGTGGAGGGTTTACAGGTTCAGTTACAGTTGGTCCGACAATTATTTGAAAGTAAAGTCTCAGAAATTAAATCATTGCAGGTTCAGATACGATTATTGGAAGAAAAATTAAACTCATACTAAGTGAAAAATGCTTTATAAAAAGCAAGCAATTGAGTTTCTAATAATCAACTACTTGCATAGCTATTGTTTCGTAAACCGAAATTGGTGGATTCATAAAAAGGATAATTCATAAATAATGTCCTGAACATTTACAAAGCCGAGGAGTCATTCAAATGCTGCCCTTTCCGGCTATCCTCACTAACTTTTCTAATATTTTCTACAAATTCATGAGTCGCTTCCAGTGCTTCTTCATTGCCAGCCAGTTTTTTTACAATATTCAATAAATGGGTTTGTGTTTGTTGAATTACATCAAGCGTAACTTGATTCTGAGCAATTTGCTTTTGATTTCGTACAATATTCATCTGATTATTCACGATGATTTCTTGATTACGAATAATAGTAGTTTGATTTTGAATTACCATCTCATGATTGTCAGCATTCTGTTTTTGATTCTGCATCATAATATCGTAATTTTCCACAATTCGCTCTTGAATACTTTTTAGAAAGTTTTGCTCATCAATCAGCTTTTGTAGTATTTCATCAAAATTTTTCATTGTTCCAACTTATTAACTCCATTTGTATCTAAATTTGTAAGGCTTTCCTACCGACGAGTAAATTAACAAAAAAACTTTATGCAATCAAATAATAAAACCAAAACGACGATTCCTTGGCTATATCTGTGTTTTTTGGTCGCAGTGATGAGTGGATGGTTTTGGTACATGATTAGTCATAATAGTTTTGAGCTTTACACTCGGCAATGGGCTACTGTTATTACCATGGTTTTTGGTTCGTTCATTGCGGGTGCCAGTCCAGAAGGGAGTGCTGCGGTGGCTTATCCTATTTTCACATTAATTCTAAAAATTCCCCCAGCCGTAGCTCGTAACTTTGCTTTTGCCATTCAGAGTATCGGTATGACTTCAGCTACGCTTCTAATCATTGGTTTGAAGCTAAAAGTTGATTGGAATTACATCATATTCGTTTCTATCGGTGGTATTTTCGGCTTATTTTTAGGCACGTACTACGTGGTTCCTTATATTTCTCCCGTACAAGCCAAACTTTTCTTTGTTTCACTTTGGTTAAGTTTTGGCATTGCTTTGTGGCTCCAAAACCGTAAACCAGAAAGAGAAGTTTTTGACAGTATCCAATCATTTCAATCTTCCGACAAAGTAAAATTGATAAGTTTTGGATTGATTGGAGGCATTATTTCATCCATATTTGGAACAGGTATTAATATTTTCACTTTTTGCTTAATGACTATCTACTACCGAGTTTCGGAGAAAGTAGCTACGCCTTCGTCGGTCATTATTATGACCATCGAAACCATATTAGGACTATTCATTCATACTCAACTCATCCATGATTTTCAATCCCAAGCATTTGAAATATGGCTGGCTTGTGTGCCTTTCGTTGCCATTTTTGCTCCTTTAGGTGCTTTCGTTATCAGTAAAATGCCCCGTAAGGGAATTGCTACGCTACTGTATGTCATTCTGATAATACAATTTTTCGGAGCGATGTGGGTAATAAAACCTTCGATATCACAAATAATAGTTTGTGGTCTAATTTTGAGTGGTGGTATAGGACTGTTCTCATATTTAGCTCGTGTAAGACAGGAGTAATTTATAAATACCACCAAGATTGTAAATCATCCCAGTTTATCGTGATATAAACGTTTAGTTGAGCTAAATTTAAGTAACGTAAGTCTAATTGTTTATTTCGTATCAAAGCCTGAAAACAATATCCTAACTCTACTCTTGTATTGCCCATGTTATAGCCTCCCGCTAAATGTACCCAGTCTTCTGAAACATTAGAAAACTCAAAGACACCATTTTTTGAACTTACAGGTCCATTACTTGCCCCTTCCAGATACCAAAATAATTCATTGGAAGCAGATAGATAAAACCCTCTTTTAGTATCTTTTGGGTTGTATAATGGTAAAGTAGCGTAGGTTTGATACCGTAATATCGAAGCATTATCGGTAATATTGGTTTGCAAATTTTTGGGAGTTCTGTATTCAAAGCGTAATCTGTGAATAAAATTTACTTTGCTTAAGCTATGTAAATATCCAACCTGTCCTAAAAGCCTATCTTCTGTCTCTTTCAGTCCAAATATATTATGATTACCGTAAGCATACCCTATTCCTGCGGTAAAGTGTTTACTCAATTTATGGATTAAGAGTAATTGTGCTACAAAATGAAGCTGTCCCGCAGGATATTCTTTGTTACTTATGCTTTGAGGCAAAGAACTGATAGATGACACATTCAGATTATAGCCGATGTTTCCTACTAAGTTACCCGTCTGATAATAATTAGGGCTAAAACCCTTCAAGTTCAAATCCTGAGAGAATACTTTACATGGTAATAGCATATACAATAGTACAATTATTTTCTTCATCTGTATTAGGCATGATAAGAGTAACTCTATTGGTCTTTACAATTCATGTGCCATAACTGAACAATGAACATATATTCCTTCCGCATATCATTGCGACCAATTCATTTTATCCTACTATTCAAATACGATACCTTGAATACCGATTCACCCTTATTTTTATTTAGAAAAAATCTAAATAATTTCTTGCAAGGCTCAATTTCTTGAAATAAATTTAAAATCAATTTAGAATTAGTCTAAACAAAATTAAAATAAGCAAATGAACTCTTTATTAAATACTATTTTATTCTTACTTATTTTCCAATTCACAGTGTTAGGACAAAAGTCTGGGATTGTTGGCAAAGTTGTCCAAACAGGGAATCAAGAAATTATCGCTGGGGCGAATGTGATATTAAAAGGAACTGTTAGGGGTGTGCAAACCAATAAAGATGGTAATTATACGATAAAGGCAGTTCCTGCTGGTAACTATACCGTTGTGGTATCAAGCGTTGGATTCAAAACTCAAGAAATCAATATTTCCATCACTGAAAACGAAGTAAAAATGGTAAATTTTCAGATGGAAGATTTCTCATATATGCTCAATGATATCAATATTATCGCTAACCGAAGTATCAGAGGGAATGAACACCTTGCTGAAGTAGATGGCTATGCCATAAATGCTACCAAGAAAAATGAGGTAATACTTTTGGACAATATCAATGCTAATTTGGCTATGAATAATGCACGACAAGTATTTAGTAGAACACCCGGAATCTCTGTCTGGGAAAATGATGGGTCTGGAATACAATTAGGAGTAGCCTCACGTGGATTAAGCCCCAATCGTTCTTGGGAATTTAATGTTAGAATGAATGGCTATGACATCACCCCCGACCCTATGGGTTATCCAGAAGCCTATTATACTCCTCCGATGGAAGTGGTAGATAGAATTGAAATTGTCAGAGGGGCTTCTTCTTTACAATATGGACCTCAGTTTGGTGGATTGATGAATTTTGTCATGAGAAAACCTGACATTTCTACTCGTTTCACCGTTGAATCACAAAATACTACGGGTAGCAATGGTCTTTTCAGTACTTTCAACTACATTGGTGGAACGGAAGGAAAACTTAGCTATACAGCCTACTACCAAAAAAGAGTAGGCAACGGCTGGAGAAATAATAGCTATTTCAACACCGACCACGCCCACGTGGCACTTGATTATGCAGTAAGTAACAAATTAAAAATTGGAGCGGAAGTAACCTATATGACTTTCCAGTCGCAACAGGCAGGTGGGCTTACTGATGCACAGTTTGTTCAGGATGCTCGCCAAAGTCTGAGAACCCGTAACTGGTTTAGTACACCATGGTTAATTCCATCGCTTCACGCCGAATATATATTTAGTGACAAAACAAAATTGAGTTTCAAGGCTTTTGGCTTAGTTGCTGACCGTAGTAGCGTAGGTTTTACTAAGACTATTACCGAAAAAGATGACCTGCTGAATCGTCAGGTGGACAGAGATTATTATAATAATTATGGTTCTGAACTCAGACTTATTACCGATTATAAATTATTTGGAAAAAATAATACGTTAGCAACTGGAATAAGATATTACAATGGTAATATAGACCGTAAACAACAAGGAAAAGGAACAGTAGGTTCGGACATGAATTTTGACCTTGTAGAAAGTATTTACCCAAGAGATTTAGCTTTTAAAAACGTAAATACAGCCGCTTTTTTCGAAAATATTTTCAGATTTAATCAGCGTTTTTTGATGACTGCAGGAGCAAGAATCGAACACATTGATGCCAATATGCAAGGACGTTTCAGTATAGCGAATGGACAGCCTACTACGCTCAGTCCTATTAATCGTACTCGTACATTTATGTTATTCGGAGGAGGGGCAGAATTTCATGTAACTGACCAAACCGAGTTTTATTCTAATATTTCACAAGCCTATCGCCCTGTTCTTATTTCAGATTTGACACCACCAGCTACTACTGATGTTATTGATGAAAATTTACAAGATGCCAGAGGGTTCAATTTTGATTTGGGGTACCGTGGTAAAGTAAGGAACTTCCTCAATTTTGATGTAGATTATTTTTATTTGAATTACGATAATAGAATCGGAACAATCACTCAAATAAACTCTGCTGGACAGCGTTACCAATTCCGTACCAACTTGGGGCGTTCAGTAAGTCAAGGATTTGAAGGTTATGTTGAATTTGACGCTTTTGGTGCATTCATGCCAAAATCAAAATTAGGTTCATTAAGTATTTTTGCTTCGGTGGCTTTCATTGATGCTACTTACCGTGACTTCAAAACAACTTCAGTAAATAATGGTCAAATCGTTGAAGGAAATTTGGCAGGAAAATTTGTAGAAAATGCCCCCAGAAAGATTAACCGATTTGGCGTAACGTACAGCAAAAAAGGGTTTTCAGCCACTTGGCAAATGAGCGATATTGGCAAGGCTTATGCCGATGCTTCTAACACTGAAACGCCCAATGCCGCTGCCACGACTGGCGTAATACCTGCTTATCAGGTACAAGATTTATCAGCAAACTTTAAGTTTCTGAAACATTACAACATAAAAGCTGGGGTAAATAATTTAACGGATGAGCGATATTTTACTCGCAGAGCTGGTGGTTATCCCGGTCCGGGTGTATTACCTGCCGATGGACGTACGTTTTATATATCTGCAGGCGTGAAGTTTTAGAAATAAACTAAGCGAAGAACGAATACATAAATTCCTACAAATCAACAACTTGTACCTTTTTCTTTTGCAAAATTGAATTGGTCAAGTATATCAATAAAAACAAAGGGTAAATTCATCGTTATTGAATTTATCCTTTGTTTTTTTAATCAACTATTCTATATCCAATCAATTCCTTTTCTTAATGACTGGAGGGTTTTTTCTTCGGCTGAATTGGGTTCAGCTTGATAATTATAAACCCAATTGGCTACTGGTGGCATCGACATCAGGATAGATTCTGTTCTACCGTTGGTTTCTAAGCCAAATTTAGTTCCTCTATCGTGTACTAAGTTAAATTCTACGTATCTTCCTCTACGAAGCATCTGAAATGTTTTTTCATTTTCTGTAAAGGGTAAATCTTTATTCTTCTTCATAAAATGTGTATAAATTGGAGCAAATGATTCTCCTACATCTTTTACAAAAGCGAATAACTGTGCTTTATCACGGCTTTCATCGGTTTTTTGATAATCAAAAAATATTCCTCCGATACCTCGTGTTTCATTGCGGTGCGTATTAAAAAAATAATCATCTGCCCACGCCTTAAATTTCGGATAGTACTCAGCATTGTGTTTATCACATACGTTTTTGAGTTGCTGATGAAACCATTTAGCATCTTCTTCCACTACGTAGTGAGGCGTGAGGTCTATTCCGCCACCAAACCAAAACGTTCCGTTTGACATCTCAAAATATCGTACATTCATGTGGATGATTGGAACTTGTGGACTTTGTGGATGCAAAACAATGGATACACCCGTTGCAAAGAAATCCACTTTTTCCGTCAGCCCCATCGAAGCCAGCATTTTTTCGTGTAAATCTCCCCAAACAGCCGAAAACATTACCCCTCCCTTTTCGATAACTTTTCCATGCTGAATTACACGACTTCGCCCTCCGCCACCACCATCTCTTTGCCAATTATCTTCGTGAAATTTCCCCTTTCCATCGGCTTTTTCTAAGGCTTTGCATATACTGTCTTGTAACTCTTGAAAGTAAATGGCTATCTGTTCTTTGTTCATAAGTTTATATTTTACTGTTTCTCCGTTGTTGAATCAGGCTTTGTTTCAGTGGCTGGCTTGGCTGGCAGAGAGATGGTATCCGAGCCAACAAATGTACTATCATAATATAAAGTATCGGTACGAGGTGTATAGGCAGCCGTACAGTTAAATTCTTTAGTAATACGTTTGGCATCTAATTTTTCAAAAGGAACAGGGTGATACGCCTCTAAGGTTGGGTCAGTTACTACTTTACTCATATACCGTCCAAAAAGCGGCAAAGCCGTTTTTGAACCCTCTCCGTAAGCCCCACTTCGGAAGTGAATGGAGCGGTCGTCGCCTCCTACCCATGTACCCGTTACTAAATTACTGGTAAGCCCCATGTACCAACCGTCTGAATGATTGGAAGTGGTACCTGTTTTACCCGCAAACCTTGATTTATATTTGTCTTTTCCATCAAATAATTCTTTGAAAGACCATAGATTTTGTGAGGTTCCGCCCTGCTCTTCCAAACCGCCTTCGAGCATATATCGCATCAGTAAGGCAGACTCTTTTCTGATGGCTTGTCTTCGTTTTGGCTCAAAAGTATGAATGGTATTACCATTTCTATCTTGAATTTCAACTACTAACATCGGTTCGGTATAAATTCCTTCGTTTAAAAAACAACCATACGCTCCCACCATTTCAAAAAGCGTTACGTCGTTTGAACCTAAGCCAATGGAAGCAACCGCCGAAAGTGGGCTTTTAATCCCCATTTGATGAGCATAATACACTACCGAATCGGGTCCTACTTCATTAGTTAGACGAGCGGCACAAGAGTTGATAGAACGTGCCATTGCTCTACGAAGCGACATCGTAGAATAACTAAACCTACCATCAGCATTGTGTGGTCGCCAGATTTTCTTCTCCCCTTTTTCTTCGATTTCAATCTCAAAAGGTTCATCTTTTATCTGTGTACACGGTGACATATCTTTGGGTCCATCAATAGCCGTGGTATAAACAAAAGGCTTGAAAGTAGAACCGGGCTGACGGCGACCTTGATTTACGTGGTCATATTTGAAATATTGAAAATCAAGCCCTCCTACCCATGCTTTGATGTGTCCCGTAAAAGGGTCCATGCTCATCATGCCTGCCTGTAAGAATCTTTTGTAATACACAATTGAATCGTAGGCACTCATCGTCATTTGTTCTTCGCCCGTACCATTGCGTGAATATACCCACATTTTCCGTTTTACATTTTTCATGTAATGCCAGATGGAGTCTTGATTGTTTTTATACTTAATGGCTAAATATTTATAATAAGGCGTTCTTTTAGCAACGGTGTCAATAAAACCCGGAATTTCGACGCCTTTTTCATCTGCCCAAGGGTTTTTCCCAGACCAATGGTTATCAAAAGTTTTCTGTAAAGCTCGCATTCCTTCTTGCACAGCAGTTTCGGCATAACCTTGCATCCGAGAATCGAGTGTTGTCCGAATTTTCAATCCATCACGGTATAAATCCAATTCAATATCACTGGTATCAGCCCACTCTTTCAAAGACTTTGCTAATGCCGTTTTGAAGTAATTACTTGTACCATCGTACGGTGTTTCTTCGTTAATTTTCAAGGTAATTGGCAATTTTACCAAAGAATCGTAGGCTACTTTTGAAAGATAATTATACTTTACCATTCGAGATAATACCGTATTTCTCCGAGTCAATGATTTGTCATAATTTCGGCGGGGATTGTAGGTATTGGTAGCTTTTTGCATCCCTACCAAAACAGCAGATTCTTGCACATTCAAACTATCAGGGGAGGTATTAAAATAGGTTTTTGCGGCTACTTTAATCCCATAAGCATTACTGCCAAAATCTACGGTATTTAAGTACCACAAAATGATTTCTTCTTTGGTATAATAACGCTCTAATTTGATAGCGGTTAGCCACTCTTTTGTTTTGATTATCAGGGTTTTAAAGCCAGGGACATATCCCAATAATCCTTTTTTGGCAACTCCTTGTTTTTTACGAGTCTTGAATAAGTTTTTGGCTAATTGTTGAGTAATGGTACTACCTCCACCACGCTCACTTGCCCCTGTTACAATACCCGCCGCAACGCCAAACAAAGCTCTAAAATCAATTCCTGAATGTTGGTAAAAACGAGCGTCCTCGGTTGCTACTAAGGCTTTTACCAAGTAAGGAGATAGGTCGTTGTAATTTTTAACAGGCGTTCTATTTTCTTGAAAAAATTTACCCATCAAAACACCGTCTTCTGAATAAATTTCGGACGATTGTGATAATTTGGGGTTCTGCAACTCACCTACCGAAGGCATCTCACCCGTGAGCCATAAAAAATTGGTATTAATACAGAACAAATAAAAAACACCCGCAAGAACAATCCAACCAAAGGCTTTCCAAAGTTTTTTGATTTGAAGATAATAAGCTGACTCTCTATCTATATTCTGTTCAACTACTTCCGAAACTTTCTTTCTGGCATCCCAATAGTTTGCTTTTAGGCTGTCTAAATATCGGTAAAAATTAGCTACTTTCTCTTCTCCTAAAGTTTTTACTAACAGAACGTCAAATTGTAGCCAAAGCCAATGAAGAACTTTCAACAGAAAATTTTTAGTACTATCAATAAGATTTTTAATGAGTTGTTTTATGCTATTCATTATACGCTTAGTTATTCTATATAAAATAAGCGACAATTTACAATAAAAGTTGGAGAGTTAGAGGAAATGCCGAGTTAAAAAGTTTGAATGGTCGAGGGTTGGAGGTGTCAGCTACGGAATTTTAGCCTCTCCAACCCTTCGAGGAATCTTTACTTCTTTACAAAAGTCAATGAAGCAGAATTCATGCAGTAACGTTTACCTGTTGGTTTAGGACCGTCGTCAAAAACATGACCTAAATGAGCTCCACAACGACTACAAACTACTTCATCTCTTACCATTCCGTGGGTTAAATCCGTTAAAACAAGTACACTTTTTTTGTCCACAGGATTCCAAAAAGAAGGCCAACCAGTCCCTGATTCAAATTTGGTATCTGAAGTAAATAAGTCTTGTTTACAACACACGCACTGGTATTTTCCTTTTTCGTGGTTATCCCAATATTCACCCGAATAAGGGCGTTCAGTTCCTTTCTGACGAGTAACCACGTATTGGTCAGGAGTAAGTTGTTTCTTCCATTCCATTTCGGTTTTGGTTACTTCAAATTTACGGGGTTTATCCTGCTGTGTATATCCACTACACGCAAAAATCAACAAACCTACTAAGGCTACAATTCCTAATGTTTTCATTTTTATCTTTTTGTGATTTAATTACCCATCTTGAACAGATTTCATCTGAAATTTCATTCAAAATTGGTCGTTTACATTATATACGAAAAATTTTATCGAAAAGTTTTACAAATTTATCTATCTGATAATCAGCGATTGGAAAGCTAAATGACAGAAATAGGAAAAATATTTTCCATTCATATTTGTTCAGAAAAAAAGAAAGCACTAATTTTGCATCATCAAACACAAAGAGAGTTGGCAGAGTGGTCGATTGCGGCAGTCTTGAAAACTGTTGACTGTAACAGGTCCGGGGGTTCGAATCCCTCACTCTCTACTGAAGAATCCCAATCATTTTATGATTGGGATTTTTATTTTGGCTACTTCCTTTTCCGAAACTTACCAGGAGAAACACGCATCGCTTTTTCAAAAACCCTCGCAAAGTGATAAGCATCTTCAAATCCTACTTCTAAAGCAATCTTTTTCACGGGGTAATTGGTGTCTTTTAGTAACTGACACGCATACTGCACTTTCAAGAAATTGAAGTAACTCATCGGTCCTTGTTTGATTTCTGCCTTGAAAACTGCCGAAAAGTGCGAGGCTGATAACCCTGAAATACTGACAAAATCACTGAGCATAAATACTTTATCAAGATTACCCTTCATGAATTCTATCACTTTTCCGATACTATCACTGTGCAAAACGAGTTCTTTTTCTTTTGCTTTAAACGTAATCAACCAATGATTCAAATAATTACAAGCAGGTATAAGATTCTTAATATCAAGCGTTTGTTCGGTATATTTAAAGATTTCATGAAATAGCTGTATCCTACTTTCGGTAAAAGAAACTTCTACGGGACTGTACTGATTTTCTCCTTGTAAAAAATTAACCATTGCTCTGGCATTTGTACCAAAAAAATGTAGCCAATAAATCGTCCAAGGGTTTGCTGGATTACAAGCGTAGCGATGCGTACAGTAAGCAGGAAGAATAAAAAATTGATTTGCCTTCACTTGATACGTTTGGTTCAATACCTGATACCAGCCTTCTCCTTCGGTACAATAAATCAAGATGTATTGCTGGGAATCTTTCTGTCGCTCACGGTCATCAGAAAATGCTTTGGGACGATACCCCATCTCCGTCAAATACAAAGATTGACACAACGGATGCAAAGCCAGTTCTTGATGCAAATTTTCGGGAAGAATTATAGAAAAACTATCTTTCATCTGATTATCATTTCAGTTATTTTCAAAGGTATCAAATGCAATACTCATTCGTTTCTTTGTATGTCAAAGTTTCTGGGATGGTATTTCATAAAATTATCTATCTTTTCATAAAATTAGCTATTTTGTTTACCATCAATTTGGTGAAATTTTGTATTGATAAATGTAAGTTATCATAAAATAATTTAAGTTTACCAACGATAAATAATAAAAAATCAACACTTTATATTATTTATCATTCGCTTTTCGGAAGCTGCTTTTCGCTTACCATAATATTTAACAACCATAAAATTATACATCTTTCTGATATTCATGATGATTTACGAAGAAATAAAAAAATTATTCCTCGAAGAGTTCCAACAAGAACCAATGCTGGTGAGGTCGTCGGGGAGAGTAAACCTAATTGGCGAACACGTTGATTACAACGGAGGATTTGTATTACCCGCCGCCATCGACAAATCTGCCTACGTGGCGATAGCTCCCGCCGAATCTCAAATAGGAAAATGGATTTCGATGGATTTAAAGAAAAAAACGGAAGTCGATTTTGGTGTATTCAAACCCCTTGCTGACCACCGTTGGGCAAATTATATTTTAGGCGTGGTAGAACAATTTGCCAAACGTGGGCTTAGTGTAAAACCTTTCCATTGCGTTATGTCGGGCGATGTACCCATCGGTTCGGGCTTGTCTTCATCTGCTGCACTCGAAAGTGCCATTGCCTTCGGCATCAACGAAATGAATAATTTGGGTTTAGACCGAACAGCCTTAGCCCAGTTAGTTCAACAGGCTGAAAATGAATTCATTGGAGTAAAGTGTGGTATTATGGATATGTTTGCAAGCCTCAGAGGCAAAGAAAACCATGTACTACGCCTCGACTGTGAAACACTTGATTATCAATACTTTCCACTGAGTTTGGGCGATTGTAAAATTGTTCTTTTTGATACAGGTGTAAAACATAATTTGGTTGATTCGGAATACAACGTTAGGCGTTCGCAGTGTGAAGAAGGTTTGGCATTTTTCCGTAAAAAATTTGATAACGCAGTCCAGAATCTTAGTCAAGTTCCTTTGGCGTGGTTACAAGCCAGTCGCAGTCAGTTAAACCCCGTAGTGTATAATCGGTGTCAGTATGTGATTGAAGAAAATCAGAGAATTTTATCAGCTTGTGAGGATTTACAAGCGGGTCGGCTTGAAGATTTTGGTATAAAAATGACCGCCACCCACGAAGGATTGAGACATTTATACGAAGTAAGTTGTCAAGAATTAGATTTTTTAGTGGATGAGCTTTGGCACGAATCAGCAGTATTAGGTTCGAGAATGATGGGAGGAGGTTTTGGCGGTTGTACTATTAACATTATTAAAATGGAAGCCATTGATGGCTTATTCGCCAAATTATCAACTCGTTACGAACAAAAAATGGGTAAGAAGTTGAAAATGTACAGCGTCGTTACGGCGAATGGAACGGAAATAATCAATGGTTAGATACTGGGATTTAGTAAAAACGTAATATTATCTACTAAAAACCAAACAATTATCTCCAAAACCACTCTGAAAATACAACAAATTAATTTTAAGTGAATACTTAGCTAATTTTAATCTAACAACTTTATGACTTTCGATTTCAACGAACACTCTCATATAAGGCAAAATCCGCTCACGGGCGACTGGGTGATGGTTTCACCCCACCGTACAAAACGCCCTTGGCAAGGTAAAACCGAAGAAATTGCAAGCGATACACGCCCCCAACACGACCCTACTTGTTATCTGTGTGCGGGCAACAGCCGAGCTAATGGGGAAGTAAATTCCAATTATTCAGACACTTACGTTTTTCAGAATGATTTTGCTGCCTTACAAAGTGATGTTCCCGATGGTAATATTCAGAAAAATAATCTTTTAAATGCCCAAAGTGTAAAAGGAGAATGCCGTGTTATTTGCTTTTCTCCTCGCCACGACTTGACCTTAGCAGAAATGCCAACATCCGATATCCGCAAGGTGGTAGATACATGGGTGAGTGAATTTGAGAACTTCAAACAACAAAAGGATATTCATTACGTGCAGATTTTTGAAAACAAAGGTGAAATTATGGGTTGTTCAAATCCGCATCCACATGGGCAGATTTGGGCATCCAGTAATATTCCCGTTGAAATTTTGAAAGAGAGTAAACAACAAAAAGCCTATTTTCAGCAACATCAACAAACTCTTTTGACCGATTATGTACAATTAGAAATTGCAGAAAAAGAGAGAGTAGTAGTTGAAAACGACAGTTTCTTGGTGGTTGTTCCTTTCTGGGCATTCTGGCCCTTTGAAACGCTCCTGATTCCCAAAAGAGCCATGGTGTATATTACTGAAATGACGGAGAAAGAAAAAGACGATTTAGCAGATATTACACGCCGACTAACCACCCGATACGATAATTTATTTAATACTTCTTTCCCTTATTCGGCTGGGATTCACCAAGCACCCACGCAAGCAACTGATACCGAAGGATGGCATTGGCATATTCATTTTTACCCACCTTTGCTGAGGTCAGCTACGGTAAAGAAATTTATGGTGGGTTACGAATTGTTAGCCAATCCACAACGAGATATTACCGCTGAAAAAGCGGCTGAACAACTGAGAAATCTCAGTGAAATACATTACAAATCTGATAATTAATCGTTATAATTAGCTACAAAATCAAATTTCAACTATCAACTAAAAAACAATTTCAAATGAAAAATATCATTATATTGATTCTGTTTGTCAGCACTTTATCGGTAAAAGCACAACGCTGGACGGCTGAAAAAGCAAATGACTGGTACGCCAAACAACCCTTGTTGGTAGGAGCTAATTTTATTCCGAGTACCGCCATCAATGAATTAGAAATGTGGCAAGCCGAAACATTTGACCCTGTAACTATCGACCGTGAATTAGGTTGGGCAGAAGGATTAGGCATGAATATCATGCGTGTTTTTTTACATAATATTCCTTATGAAAATGATAAAGCAGGTTTTCTAAAAAGAATCAATGAATTTTTGACCATTGCCGACAAACATCACATCAAAATCATGTTTGTACTTTATGATTCCTGCTGGAACGATGACCCCAAAGCTGGAAAACAAATGGAACCCAAAGTAGGCGTTCATAATTCTGGGTGGGCAAGATGCCCAGGGTCAAAGATGCTTTTTGACTCAAGAACTTGGGGGAAATTGGAAGATTACACCAAAGGAATCATCAAAGCGTTTGGTAATGATAATCGGGTGATTGTTTGGGATATGTTCAACGAACCCTCTAATTCTGGTTATTTAGACGCAGTGATGCCATTATTAAAAAAATCATTTGAATGGGCAAGAGAAGCCAATCCCTCTCAGCCTATCACGGCAGGTTGGTGGCACGACCACCCCATGAGTAACGACTTTATGTTGAATAATTCAGACATTATTACTTTTCATAATTACAGTACGCCTGAAAATCTTGAAAAAGCCATCAAAGAGTATCAAACCACCTACCAACGCCCCGTTATCTGTACAGAATATATGGCTCGTAAACATAAAAGTACGTTTGAAACTTGTTTGCCCGTATTTGCCAAATACAAAGTTGGAGCAATCAACTGGGGATTAGTAAAAGGCAAAACGAATACTATCTATGCTTGGGATGAACCAATGCCTTCAGGAGAAGAACCTAAATTGTGGTTTCATGATATTTTTAGAGCTGATGGTTCGGTCTATAAACAATCGGAAATTGATGCCATCAAAGCAGCCACTAATAAAAAATAGACGTAACAGTCGTTTCATAAACGATAAACCGTAGGGGCATATTCTCTACGGTTTTTTGTGTTTTGAAGGATTCAATCTTGTAAAATGTCATATTTAAGCGTAATTTTAGCTAAAATCATGGATAACTTGTTGATAATTCCTCTTTATTCAATCATCACCAATACAATCATTCAATATTCAGATTATGTGGAAAGAAGAAGATAATAAACTAAAGCGAACTTTTGAATTCAAAGATTTTTCAGAAGCCTTTGCTTTTATGACTCGGGTGGCTATTTTAGCCGAAAAGCATGACCATCATCCGTGGTGGTCGAATGTATGGAATACCGTAAATATAGAACTCAATACCCACGATGCTGGTAACATTGTGACCGCAAAAGACCTCAAACTGGCAGCAGCGATTGATAAACTAATCAGATGAAACTTTACCTTGTACCCACGCCTATTGGCAATTTAGATGATATTACGCTTCGAGCCATCAAAGTATTACAAAATGTAGATGCCGTATTGGCTGAAGACACTCGTAACTCAGGTGTTTTACTCAAACATTTGGGCATTACAAAACCCCTTTACGCCCATCACGCCCATAACGAACATCATGGTACAGCTGGCGTAGTCAAATTACTGAAAGAAGGAAAAACATTAGCGTTGGTCTCGGATGCGGGTACTCCTGCTATCTCTGACCCTGGCTTTTTATTAGTCAGAGAGTGTTTGAAACAAGGCATTGAAGTAGAATGTTTACCAGGAGCAACGGCTTTTGTGCCTGCTTTGGTCAATTCAGGTTTACCCGCCGACCGCTTTACTTTTGAAGGTTTTTTACCTCATAAAAAAGGACGACAAACCCGCCTAAAAAATCTGGTTGAAGAAGAACGAACCATTATTTTTTACGAATCACCCCATCGTTTATTAAAAACGTTAGAACAATTAGGTGAATATTTAGGCAGTGAGCGTCAGGCGTGTGTATCCAGAGAATTAACGAAACTTTTTGAAGAAAATCGAAGAGGTACTTTAGCTGAGTTATTGCTTCATTATCAGCTAAACCCAAACACTATCAAAGGAGAAATTGTTATTATTGTAGCAGGGAGAGACTAAAGTGAGTATTTTAGTAGTAAGAATAACACAAAGCCATAACTAATATATGAAATATCTGAACTTAATACAAAAAAATCTTTCTTTATTGCTTTTATTGTTTTTTTTTCATTTTCAAGGAATAGCTCAGAAATTATCTGAAAGCACCAAAATAAGTTTGATTACGGTTGCTCCCGGTGACGAACTCAATGATGCTTTTGGGCATACGCTTCTGTGGATTTATGACCCTTCCAATGGTATTGACAAGGCATATAACTTTGGCGGATACGACTACGATACCGAAGGATTCTACTGGAAATTCGTGCGTGGGCAACTTCCCTATCAGATGTCTTACGCTCCGTTGTATGCCTATCAAGATTATTATCAGAAACATAACCGTAACATGACGGAACAAGTGATGAGTTTGGGAATTCATCAAAAGCAGTTGATTTTTGATAGTTTGGAAAAAACGTACAACAATCCCGCAACTCGAAATTATAGTTATAAATTTTTCTACGATAATTGTTCTACTCGGATTCGAGATGCCTTGATGTTGGCGTGTACAGATAGCGTTCACTTGCATAATATTCCAGCGATGAACGACAGTACCTACCGAGAATGGATGAATAAATGTCTCCAACGGAAACATCACTATTGGGCGGCTGTTGGTATGAATGCGGCATTAGGTTCGCCCGCTGATAAACGCATTTTACAGTTTGATGCGTGTTATTTACCCGAAAATCTACAAAAAAGCATGGCAGCCGCAAGAAGGATGTCTAACCATCGAGTATTTTATTTTGTGAGGGACACTCACAACTTATTCCCAACAACATCAACCGACGATAAACCTATGTTTATCCTTACGCCTTTATTTTGGTTTGGCTTAATTCTACTGTTTACACTATATATCACTTTTCAACACTGGAAAAGGCGTAAAAAGGGATATTGGTACGATAAGATATTATTTGGAGTAGTAGGTGTTTTGGGGTGGGTTTTAGTCTTTTTATGGTTCGGGACAGACCACGGTGTAACAACTTACAATAAGAATTTACTTTGGGCATTTCCACTCCATATTCCTATTATTATGATGCTTTCTGAGAAAAAGGAAGCCCGTGATTTTTGGTACGGCTATTATTTTATTATTGTTGGTATTATGATTGTGATGGGTCTGTTCTTTGTTTATCAATATTCGATGGACACCGTTCCGTTAGTTTTAGCATTATTTGTTAGAGCAATTTATCACGCAGGATTTGAACGTGAACACCGCATGACGAAAACGAAGTTCAGAAAAATCATCAAAGGACGTAAATTAGAAGTTATTCACTATGAACATGAACAAGGAATAGCATAAAAACAAAAGGCGTAAGTTTCATCATAAACTTACGCCTTTTTTGTTTTTTGATTTCAGACTTCAAGTAATGTTATTTGAAAATCTGAATCAATATCACACTTCGCCCGATGTCTTACACATTAATCTCCCCTACCATATCTTCAGGTTTTACCCAAGCGTCAAATTCTTCAGCCGTTAAGTAACCTAAAGCAATAGCTGTCTCTTTCAAAGTTGAACCATTTTTATGGGCAGTCTGAGCAATTTCAGCCGATTTATAATAACCTATTTTAGTATTCAATGCCGTTACCAACATTAAGGAGTTATTCACGTGTTTTTTGATATTTTCGTGCAATGGCTGGATTCCTTCGGCACATTTATCGTTGAAAGCCACACAAACATCGCCAATTAAACGGGCTGAATGTAGGAAATTGAAAATCATTACTGGTTTGAATACATTCAGTTCAAAATGTCCCATCGAACCACCAATATTGATGGCTACGTCGTTACCCATTACCTGAGCCGATACCATTGTCATGGCTTCGCATTGGGTAGGATTTACTTTCCCTGGCATAATTGAAGAACCTGGCTCGTTATCTGGAATAAAAATCTCTCCAATACCCGAACGTGGACCAGATGAAAGCATCCGAATATCATTACCGATTTTCATTAAACTAACTGCTACCGTTTTCAAGGCTCCATGAGCTTCCACGATAGCATCGTGAGCAGCCAATGCTTCAAATTTATTTTCGGCTGTAATAAACGGTAAGCCCGTCAATGCAGCAATGTGTTTTGCTACATTTTCAGAATATCCTTTTGGCGTATTAATACCCGTACCAACGGCTGTTCCACCCAACGCTAATTCTGAAAGGTGAGCCAATGTATTATTGATGGCACGTAAACCGTGGTCAAGTTGAGAAACATACCCTGAAAACTCTTGTCCCAAAGTCAATGGCGTAGCATCCATAAAATGGGTACGACCAATCTTCACAACATTTTTAAACTCCTTGGCTTTGGCATCTAAAGTATTTCTGAGCTTGGTAATTCCAGGGATGGTTACCTCCAATAATATCTTATAGGCAGCAATGTGCATTGCCGTTGGAAAAGTATCATTTGAAGATTGAGATTTATTTACGTCATCGTTGGGGTGAACGTATTTTACTTCGTCCAATAGATTTCCACCGTTGATTACGTGGGCTCGGTAGGCAATTACTTCATTACAATTCATATTCGACTGCGTACCTGAACCTGTTTGCCAAACTACCAACGGGAATTGGTCATCCAATTGTCCCGCCAAAATTTCATCGCAAACCTGACCGATAAGATTCTTTTTATCTTCTGGTAAAACGCCCGCTTCAAAATTGGTAATAGCTGCTGCTTTTTTCAAGTAGGCAAACGCACGGATAATCTCCTTTGGCATCTTATTGATGTCTTGGGCGATTGGGAAATTCATGATTGAGCGTTGAGTTTGGGCTCCCCAGTACACATTGGCAGGTACTTGCACCTTGCCCATCGTGTCTTTTTCTATTCTATATTCCATTATGCTGGTTGAAAAATGATGATTTACATTGCAGTCACAAAGGTAATTATGAATCGGAATTGGCGTGTTAATTTGAGCTTAAAATAATCATTTTTATCAAGCCCAAGCGATTTTTTGAAAAAACGACTCTATTCTCAGAAAAATACTTTTTTGTAAAAATGTCTTACTTTTTAAACCTTTTTTTACAAAAAAGCTATTTATTCTCATTTAACCCCTCCAGAATTAGCCTAATTTATTGAATTTACTATTTGCTTTCAAAATATTACTTTATTTCAAAAGCAAATACTTAAAATAGTACAATAAAAAATATTTATATTTCAATAAAATATTTTTTATTCCAAAATTGGTTTAAAAAAGAGGTCTTTTCAATGAAAAAAATGTTAAAACTTAAAAAATAGCTTTAGAATAATAATTTCAAAACGAAAAAATTGTAAAAAAATAAAAAAACTACCTCAAAAAACAACTTTTTGTATTCACACACCCAATGGCTAACTACTTGATTTTTAGCAACTTTTGTATGATTTTTACGTTTATAAAAGTGATTAATAACGAAACTTCTGAGACAAAACCATATAATTTTAGTATAAAACAATGGTCAATATAATTAATTCAATATTTTTAATTTCAGGTAAACACGGTGCTTTTACGGGTGTTCCACCCAGTGTAATGGCTGGTTTTGTAGTAGTATCTACTGCTCTTATTATCTTAGGAGTCTATCTTTCTAAGAAGCGTCGTGCTTGGTACGAACATTCAATACTAACACAAGGTGAGATTGTAGAGGTTAGTAAACGTTATGACCGTAGTGATAGACGTGGACAACACCCTATTTTCTTCCCTGTGGTGTCATTCAGTGTGAATGGAAGACAATTTAAAATTGAAGCCGATAAAGGTATGTCAATGTTGAGCCAAATTGGACAGAAAATGCAGGTTCGCTATAATCCAGAGAATCCTTATGAATCAGCCTTGGGTGAAAGTAATATTCCGGGTATTAAACCTTCAGTATTTTTTGCTTTAGGAGCAGGGCTTTTAATAGCGAGCTTGCTATTAATGCTTTAGAATATTATTCAGACATAAACATAAAAAAAGAAAGCGTAAAATTTTACGCTTTCTTTTTTTGCAAAAGTTTGCAAAATTATAATATCTCTACTCCCTTCTTTTGAAAGCCATTTAGTAGTTCATCGGTAGGATTCAAACTCGTTATCATATAGTCTAAATCTGTAAATTCACACACCTTATAATTTTCTTTACGATTAATCTTTTCCTCTATTACGCAAGTAGCCGTTTTCCTTGAAATTTGCATCATTTTCTGTTTCAAGATAGACTCTTCATAATGCCTAATCGATAAGCCTGTTTCTATACTAATGCTGTTTGTCCCCATAAAATATACATCAGCTTGAATATGAGCTAAGTCTTGAATAGTCTTACTGCCAAGCGTAATTTGATACCGCTTATAAAAAGTACCTCCCAATAAAATTATCTCTACCTTGGGGTGGTCTGCCAGTACATTTGCTAAATGTGGATTATTAGTAACTACCGTAACATCCAGATTCTTAGGCAATTGTTCTGCAATATAAAAATTAGTAGTACCGCCATCCATTAAAATAATTTTATTATTTTCAATCAATTTCAATGCCTTTTTGGTAATCGTAACAAATTCAGTATTGACAATTCCTAAACCTTTACTGGGTTTCATCGAAAGATAAGAATGGGCAATGGCTCCCCCATGAACTTTTTTAAGAAGTCCCCTATCTTCAAGCTCAATTACATCTCTACGCACACTATCGTAGGATACATTCAGTAATTGTCCTAAATCAACGAGCGTAACTTTTTTATCAGTTCCTAATTTCTCAAGGATAATTTGTTGGCGTTCTTCTTTTAACATATAATTGAGATTGATTTGGAGTAAATAACATTAAAAAATTATTTTGCAAATATTTGCAAAATAATTTGCAAAATAAAAAAAAGTTTGCATAAATTTGTATTGTAAAACATTAACCATTTTTATAGTTTACTTTTTAATAATTGAGTACAATTAATTTTTATTAATAAAACACCCGTTTTAATGATAAAAATTGTGTTTTGAAAGGTTGAAAGTCAAAGGGTACGAATCATATTGTTCGTACTCTTTTTTTATACCCACCTATTATAATTTTCAAAGCCAATCTTTTTTTCTGAAATAAATCAACATTAAGACTACTAAGATTATCATAAAACCCCAGACATAATAATAACCGAATAACTGATATTACAGTAAGGACTTTCATAACATTATTCATCTTATTACTGGCTTGCGATAGATACAAATCCATCAACGATGCTACTAATTCACGGTAGGAATCAATGGTCTCTATTACTTGCGTAACGTGGTCATGTACATCACGAAGGTACAGTACAGTATTAGATGTAATCAGTGGAGCTTCTTCACGAATGAGATTAAAGAGCATTTCTCGGAGTGGAAAAACTACTTTTCTCATCAAGGTGAGTTCTCGTTTGATATTATAAAGCTCTGTCAGTGACTTTTGTTTAGCATTATTCAGGATATCCTCCTCTAAGCGTTCCATATTTTCAGATACTTGCTCGAGTACCACAAAATAATTGTCAACCACCAAATCCATTAGTGCATATAATAGATAATCTGCTCCATTTCGCCGGGTTTTTCCTGCGGCAGTTTCTAAACGTTGTAGAATAGCTTGAAAAATATCCCTACTACGTTCTTCCTGAAAAGAAATTACATAATTTTTACCCAAAATAAAACTCAGATGCTCTACCTCTACCTCACGAGTGTAAGGGTTGAATTCAAGCATTTTGAAAGTTACAAAAAGCTGGGTGTCATCATAATATTCAAACTTGGGTTTTTGTTGAGTATTCAAAATGTCTTCCATTACCAATGCGTGTAGATTGAATATTTTCCCTACCGCTTCAATTACTTTAGGCTCATGAATACCATCTACGTTTAACCAATAAATTTTGTTTGGTGAAAGTGTGAGGGTAAAGTCAGACAATTTGGGAAACTGGTATGTTTTACACATTTCGCTATTATACTCCGTCCAACAGACTTTCGTTTCAAATTTCACCTCTTCACCAATATAAGTAAGTGTACCGGGTGAAGTACCTAAATTAGTATTCTGAATTTTATAGCGTTTCAACATTTTGTTGTTTGAGAGTATATACTTAAAATTAAAAACAGATTGGTAAAAATCAAATTCATGGTTTAATTTAGCGTTATAAAATAACCACTTATTCACCAATAATCCTTCTCATTAAAACGTGATACTTTTGAAAATTACCAAATATATTTTTATTGTTAGTTTCTTTTTAGGCATTGGAGTAGTTGCTTGTTCACATCAGCCTCGTCATCTCTCCGAAGAAACATCGGCAGGGGTTTCTGCTCGTAATGATAGTATTTCAAGGCTTTTTGACCCCAAAACAGCCAGTAGAAAAGCCATTAAATTAGATACTTTTTTCAAGAAACTTCATAAGTTTAATGGTTTCAACGGAGCCGTTTTGGTTTCACAATACGGGAAAATTATCTATAAAAATGCCTTTGGTTATGCCAGCTTTTTCAAAAAAGATACTAACACTACACAAACTCAATTTCAGTTAGCGTCGGTCTCAAAGCAGTTCACGGCGGTTGCCATTATGCAACTTCACGAAAAAGGATTAATTAATTACGATGACCCTGTTTATAAACATATCCCCTCTTTTCCGTATGATTCTTCTATTACCATCAGGAGTTTACTAACCCATAGTTCGGGGATTCCTAATTATGTGTATTGCTTAGATAGAATTGTAGATAAAAGATTTCCGATGTCAAATGAACAAATAGTGGATTTATTCGCTAAATACCGCCCTGGTATTAATTATATGCCTAATAGTCGTTTTAACTACAATAACTCTAACTACGTTTTATTGGCATATATCGTTGAAAAACTTTCGGGAATGAGCTTTAGAGAATACGCACAAAAAAATCTTTTTGCCCCCGCTGGAATGTCTCGTAGTTTCATTTATGACCCTAACAAAACCGACTTGGTTGCTCGTGCGGCAGTAGGTTACACACCACGCCGAAGAGGTTTTTGGCAAGTTCCCTTCGACCATCTTGATGGTGCTACGGGCGACAAAGGAGTTTATTCTACCGTTGAAGATTTGTTTAAATGGGATATGGCATTGAATTCTGAGAAGTTAGTAAAAATGAGTACGCTAAAAGAGGCTTTTCAACCTGCCCATACTTTCAGAAATATGATTACCAAAAACTACGGATTTGGCTGGCGATTACAACTATTGGATGATGGTTCGTGGCTAACCTTTCATACGGGTTGGTGGCACGGTTTCAAAAATTATTATATGCACAACCAGCGGGATAATTCTTCCATCATTATTTTACAAAACGTGGCTAATCATGCCCTCGGCAGAATAAAAGTGGCACAATCTATCCTTTACCCAGAAAAAGCATGGTATTTCATGAGTGGCGAAGGACTACCCGAAGAACTGGAAGGAGAATAGTTTATTGGTGATTGAGTGAATGATGATTGAGTAATTATCGGACTGATAGTAATCACTCAATCACCATTCACTCAATCACTAAATCCATCATCAAATAATAAAAATTGTCAATAAATCGTTAAATCACAAAAAAATACTAATTTTAGGTACAAAACCTAAAAACAATCAGCCATGAAGATTTCCAAAATTATCCTCTTTTTGTTTTTTATCTCGACGAGTATCATCTCAGTCAAAGCACAGTCGGAAGATGAAGCCGTAAAACTATGCGTTAATAATTACCTCAATGGGGTATTAAAAGGCGATGCCGCTTTGCTTAACCAAGCATTTCACCCTACTGCTATGCTCAGAACGGTGAGTGCCGCAGGAGCAATCCAAGATATTCCAGTAGCTAAATTTGTGGGTTCGATGCCCGCAGGTGGTATTCAGACCAAAGGAGGCTCTACCAAATTAGTATCTTATTCATACGTAGGTGTTTCAGGATTAGCAACAGTTGAATTACAATTCGGTGATTTTAAATACATTGACTTACTAAGTATGCTGAAATTTGGTAACGAATGGAAAATTGTGAGCCGTGTGTTTAGTCGTGCCGATTTAGATGCTCAAGTAAAAGGAATGGGCGGAGCCACTGCCCCAGCCACCGTGGCCAACGCTCCCGCTAAGGCTGCTCCCAAAAAATCAACTGCTAATGTAAAGCCAAAAGCAGATGACGGCTGGTAGATTCAACCACTTGAATGTAGTAAATACTTCAATAATATTTTACAATATCAGACAAAAAGCCCGCTTTCAGTGGGCTTTTTGTTTAAGTTTTTGCTAAAAAAAGGATTAATTTTTACCTTTGCAAAAAGTTGAAAAAGCACTGAAACATCACTAATAAGTAAATCATGGGAAGAGCATTTGAATTTAGAAAAGCAAGAAAATTTAAAAGATGGGGAATGATGGCAAAAACTTTTACCAAAATTGGTAAAGATATAGTTATTGCCGTGAAAGCTGGTGGACCAGACCCCAACTCAAATTCACGTTTGAGAGCCATTATCCAGAATGCTAAGGCGGTAAATATGCCCAAAGATAATGTAGAACGTGCTATCAAAAAGGCTTCTTCTAAAGACCAAGAAGATTATAAAGAAATCGTTTACGAAGGATATGCAGCTCATGGTATTGCCGTTTTGGTGGAATGTACTACCGATAACACCAACAGAAGTATTGCCAATATCAGAAGTCACTTTACTAAATGTGGTGGTTCAATCGGAACAACGGGAATGTTAGATTTCATCTTTGACCGTAAATGTGTTTTTAAAATTGCCAAAACGGCAGATTTAGATGTAGAAGAATTAGAGTTTGAACTCATTGACTACGGTGCCGACGAAGTATTTTTGGATTTAGAAAGTAATCAAATCAATATTTACGGTGAATTTACGGCTTATGGTTCTCTACAAAAAGTGTTGGAAGAAAAAGGACTCGAACTATTAGGAGCTGATTTTGAACGCATCCCGAACGATACCAAAGAATTAACCGAAGAGCAAATGGCGGATGTTGAAAAATTAATTGAACGTTTGGAAGAAGATGATGATGTACAAAACGTGTATCATAACATGAGATAAACGTATAGAAGTGAAAAGAAAAAAGCCAGATAAAAATCTGGCTTTTTTGCTGTATTGCTTCTTGCTATTATTTGACTACTAATCTTGTTTTAAGAAGAATAGTTTTCATGCACAAAAATAATAAATTTATTGACAAATGATAAGTTTTTAATTGTGTATGACCTCTTTTTGTATGTAAAATGTATAAACGGTTTCTTTTCAAGTTATAAATGAGATATTTCATTGAATGTGCCTACAAAGGGACAAATTACTGTGGTTGGCAAATCCAAGAAAATGCTAATACAATACAAGGCGAAATCGAAAAAGCACTGAGTCTTTTGCTGCATCAATCTGTTGAAATAACGGGTAGTAGCAGAACTGATACGGGGGTTCATGCTATGCAACAAATGGCACATTTTGATTTAGAGAAAGTCATTGATGATACCGCTAATTTGGTGTACAGAATGAATAAAGTTTTACCTTATGACATCACCATCAAACAAATTTTTGCCGTAGAGCCTGACTACCATTCAAGATTTGAAGCCACTTCTCGCAAATATGAATACCGTATCTCAGCTTTAAAAAATCCTTTTCAAAAAGGGTTATGTTATCATTTCAATCAGACTTTAGACATTGACTTGATGAATAAGGCTTGTCAATATTTATTTCAGCACATTGATTTTGAAGCATTTAGCAAAGTCAATACGCAGGTTTTTACTTTTAATTGTACCATTACTGAAGCCCGCTGGGAACAAACCCAAGAAGGACTAATCGTCTTTCATATTAAAGCCAATCGTTTTTTACGGGGTATGGTGCGTACTGTGGTGGGAACACTCATTGAAGTGGGTTTAGGAAGATTAACTGTACAGGATTTCGAGCAAATTATTATTTCAAAAGACCGAAAAAAAGCAGGAAGGTCAGTTCCTGCTGAGGGTTTATTTTTAATGGAAGTGAATTATTGATTCTACCAAGCGAAAAGCGATGTACGAGAAGGCGAACAAGTAAATTGTTTGAATCTTACGCTTAAAACTTAGATATTTAGGCTATTCTACCACAATTTTTTTGGTAAATGTTCCTAATTCATTTTTAACGTTCACTATATAAATACCACGTAACAAAGGGGATAGTGGCATTACAAATTGATTGGTTTTTCGTACCTCTTCCGAAAAAACTTCAAAACCTCTAAAGTCAGTCAAACTAATATTTCCTGAAATGGGCTGTGAAAATTGTAAGGTTATTTGCGTTTGGGCTGGATTCGGATAAACCGAAAAATCTCCTGATATCTCCTTTTCGTTTTCTAAAATAGTAGCGGTTGTTCCTCTCAGAGTCACAACGTCGGATTCTGTTTTATCACCCAAAGCTCTGAAACGATAAAAATACATTGTTTTTTCTTTTAGGGGTGTGTCGATGAACTCAACTTTTGTAACATCCAGTTTAGTCAATTCTTTGTACTCCTCCGCTTCGGTCAGTTTTCTTTCTATGAGATATTGGGTACTGTTCGGAACAATTTTCCAAGTCAGTTTCAAGGCATCAAACGAAGTGGGCGTAACCGTAATTTCGGGCGTTAATAATTTAGCGGGCGTTCTGGATTCTGCCGTTACAAATGGCGACTCACTTTTATCAGAAATGGCTTTTACACGATATGTATAAATAGTATTAGGTTGTAAATCTTTATCCGTAAACGATAAAACGGCAGCTTCAAAAGTACCCCAATTACGGAAATCTAAATTATTGACTTTTCGCTCTAAAACATAAAAAGTAGCACCCGAAACCGCCTTCCAATTGATTTGTATAGCATTATAGTACAAAGGCGTTACGGTAATATCTGAATTCTGAAGGAAAGATAAGGTTTTTACCTGCACCTCCGCAAAGGCTGATTCTGTAAATGTACCAATGGCTTTTACACGATAAGTATATAAAGTATTGTCAATCAATCCCTTATCCTGATATTCTAAATTATTAGCACCTAATCTGGCAAGTTGTTCAAAAGCGTTCGTTTGATTATTTTTTCGCTCAATGATGTAATTAATGGCTTCGGGAATGGCATTCCACGAAATTTTTATCGCATCCACAAATGTACCCGTTCCCGTTACGGTGGGCGTATCTAATGCTTTGGGAGTCTGTACTTGTACACTGGCGTATTCAGACTCCACTTTGTCAGAAACAGCCTTGATTCTAAACGTATAAGTGGTACTACCTAATAAATTATCACTGACAAAGGAAACAATTCCCTTCGCAAAACTTTGAATAAAAGTGAATTTATCGGTCTTTAAG
Organism: Arcicella sp.; assembly: GCA_025454855.1. Classification (GTDB taxonomy): domain Bacteria; phylum Bacteroidota; class Bacteroidia; order Cytophagales; family Spirosomataceae; genus Arcicella. Next base: position 3,030 of record JALONS010000009.1, on the reverse strand, counting down.
TCTTTGATTTCCAATACATAACTCGTGGCAGCCGCCACTTCTTTCCAAGTTAATTCAACGGAAGTGGCAGTTTTCACCTTAGCCGTCAGCGTTGGCGAACCCAAAGGGTCAGCAATAGCTTGTTTGTAAAAGGAAAAAGCATGGACTCCTCGTTGATTTTTCAGAAAAGGTCCACCAAAAATACCTCTCAAATCAACTGCATAATTCATCGGAAAATGAGGAGGTAAATACGTAAGCGTTTGATTAGCAGTGAATCCCGTAGTTTTTAGCGTTACTTTGTTACCTTCTGCCGTACCCGAAACCACTTTATCGGTAGTATTATTCAAATAAATATAATCTTTCATGAAATACTTTCTGAGCGTTCCATCGTCTTGTCGGTACGAAGAATCAGCCGTCCAAACCATCTTTTGATTTGGCTCAAACAGAATGGTTATTTCATCTTTAGCAAGGGTTGAATAGTATATTTTTTGTACGTTGGGTGATGTAATTTGGACAGTATCAATCGAACCATAAAAATCACGGGCAAGTAATCTGAATACTTCCGAAGCCACTTTTTTATAACCATCAACCGAATAATGGGTGCCATCATACCCCGAATTACCAACCGTTGCCATCACTTCGGTTTTGGGATAATTTTTCTTAATTTGTCGCTGAAAATCACGTAATTCTCCTGCGTCTGGATTGGCTGCCCCCACAATATTGATTTGAAAAATGTAAAACTTCTCCACCGAAGGATAATCTATTTTCCAGAAGTTGTACAATTTATCAAATTCGGTCTTCCAAGTCAGGGGTTTATCAAAGGCTTCGGCTTCTCCCTGCCAGTAAAAAAATCCTTTAATGTTATCGGCTACGCCTGCTTTCTTGGCTCGATACAATAATCGCCCGTAAATATTAGCCACATTACTGGGATTATTGGCATCCCGAGCGTTATGCTCCGTTATCGTAGTGGCATTCACGGCTTCATTCAGGAAGCACGTAGGAATCCCGTATTTTTCTACTATGCTTTTCTGTAATTCTATCCCCCAAACACCTACGTAGGGTTTAGAGGTATTCGATAACGCCCACGTAGTATCCGCTACCGTGATAAATGAATTATTACCCTGTGTTTTTCCAAATGTTCTACAATATTCATTTCGATAATCCGAATTCGGGAAAGTAGCAGAAACACCCCAAGCCAGTGCATTCGACTGCCCGTTGATGACGTACACATCACCCGCAACGATATTTTCACGGGACGTAACCAATACAGAATCAGCTCCTTTGATGGCATAGAGACGAAACGTATAATTGGCTAACTCCGCTTTAATGGTATGAGAAAACCCGAAAGATGCCGCACTATTAACGTAACTCAGCGTAGTTTTATAATATTTTGACGTTACGTTATTTCGTGAAACTACAAGCGATAAATTGGTATAATCAGGGGTAGTAATTCTTCCATTGATGGTTACAGTAGCTTCATTTTTGGCGTTCCGTGGGAAAAGTTGCAAGGTCTGAGGAATTTTACTAAAACTAACCGAAGGCACTGGTAAATTAGATTCAAAAGCATCAATTTTCACCTCATGGAAGGTTAAAGCCCGCATCCCACGTTTATTTTTAATGTAAGGACCTGTATAGGGATAATCTGGACTATTGTTGTCAATAAAAGGAGGTAAATACGAAATAAGGGTTGCGGAAGAAGCATTGTTTAATGTCAAAATCACTTGGTTATCTTTAGCGATACCCGAGGCAACCACCCCGTTTCTGTAATCTAAATAAAACTGATTTCTCATTAAAAGGCTTCGGGTTTGTTCCGTCCAAGATAGCACTTGGTCTTTATCAAACACCATCGTAATTTCTGTTTTATCTTTTTTTGAAAAGTAAACCTTTTTCAAAGCGGGGGCATTGATATTATCCGTATCAGTTGAACCGTAAAAATCTCTCCCAATCAAACGGGCTACTTCCTGCCCACTTTGTCGATACCCAGCTTGGTCGTAGTGAAGCCCATCAAAAACTTCCGTACCAACCGAAGCAAGCACTTGAATATCAGGATATTTATCTGCCATTCTGCGTTGAATATCACGTACTTGCGGAGCTTGGGGTAATAACGTATAACCAATTACATCAATCTGAAAGAGGTATATTTGACGAATATTAGGCATATCCGTTTTTAGATTTTTATAATAAACGTCAAAATTTCCACCCCAGTCTGTCCCTTCTCCGTAGGCTTCTGATTCTCCCTGACGGTAAATAAAACCTTTCACGGCAGATAGTAATCCTGCTTTCTGCAAACGATAAATCATTCGTCCGTAACCATTATTCAAATCAGCTGGATTATTGGCAGTTCGGGTGGCGTGCTGTTTCATCGACGAAAAATTAAAACCTCCGTTAATCATGCACGTTGGAACGCCATATTTATCTAAAAGAATCTGCTGGATTTCGTAACCCGTAGCTCCAACACCTTGTAAGTAAGGGTCTTTATTAGAAAGCGTCCATAAAGTATCCGCTGCGTTATAGACTTCGGTATTAAAAGTTCCTGTGATTTTTCCGAAAGTCCTGCAAAAAACATTCGTGCGAGTATCTTGAAAAAAAGCCGTGGCATTAGACTGTCCCGAAATTACATACACATCACCCGCAATGATACTTTCACGATTCACTACATTTAATGAATCCTTCCCCTTGACGGCGTATATTTTAAAATCATATTCTGCTTTTTCTGATTTAATTTTTAGGGAAGAAAAAGAGAATCTCCCCACATTATTACTGTAAACAATCGCTGCTTTTTGATAACCAATTTGCGTTTTGTTTCTAAATATTTGTACCGAAAAATAATCCCACCCTGTTTCTTCTATTTTTCCAGAAATGGGTACAACAGCCTCGTTTTGGTCGTTGCGGGGGTAAAAATGAAAGTTTTGGGGGAGTTTATCGAAAGTTGTAGCAAAAAATTTCTGTGCTTGGGCAGATGCACACGCTAAGGTTAAAAATAATATCAGTGTGTTAATTTTTTTCATGGGTTGTGATGATAATATTATCGAGGTTAAAATATAGGTTTGT
>JALONS010000415.1 GCA_025454855.1 Arcicella sp. | reverse complement strand
ATCATTGAAATCAAAGGATTGAGAGTTTTCCATTTTTTCTGCGTTTTGTTAAAGTTAAAAATTATACTTTAATTTGACACAGTTCTGTGAAAACTCTCGAGAATATCAACAAATTGCTCTATACTCTATTCTCTTTTATCTATCATCTGCTATCTATTCTCTATCATCTATTCTCTATTTTCCAAGAACTAATACGCTCTAATCTCCACGCCTTTCATAAAGTTTACGAAGGCAGTATTTACTACTTTGTTTCCTCCAGGGGTGGGGTAATTACCCGTAAAATACCAATCGCCCAAATTGTAGGGACAGGCTTTATTTAGGTTTTCTACGGTTTGATATACAATAGCTAACTCAGCTTTTAAATTTTTGGGTTTTACCAACTCCGCAATTTTATCAGAAATCTCTTCGGGAGTAAAAGGCTCGTAAATCGCTTTCACGAAGTTTTCTTTGGTGGCAGTTCCCATTTCTAAGGCTGCCAAACAACGCCCTAACGTTTCTTCCAATACATCATCCATTTGGCGTTCTTGTAGGAGTTCATACGCTGCACGGAAAGCCACAAACTCTTTCATTCGTGACATATCAATACCATAACAATCTGGATAACGAATTTGTGGAGCGGATGATACAATGACTATTTTCTTAGGACCTAATTTATCCAAAAGACTCACGATAGAACGCTCTAATGTTGTGCCTCGTACAATCGAATCATCAATCAAAACCACATTATCAACGCCCTTTTTGATAACTTCGTAGGTGGTATCGTACACATGAGCTACCATATCGTTACGGTCGGCATCGTTGGTAATAAAAGTACGAAGTTTTACATCTTTTGAAATTAGCTTCTCAACTCTGGGACGGAAAGTAAGCAAATCTTCGAGGTCTTTTTCAAATAAAACGCCCTCCATGATGGCTTTTTTACGCTCTTTGGCAAGGTAATCCTCCAAGCCTTCTATCATGCCCAGAAAGGCAGTTTCGGCAGTATTGGGAATATAAGAAAATACAGTATTTTTTAAGTCGTAATCAACTTCCTGAAGCACTTGAGGAATTACTAAACGTCCTAATTTTTTACGTTCAGCATAAATATCGGGGTCTGAAGCCCGTGAAAAATAGATGCGTTCAAAACTACAAGATTTCTTTTCGATGGGGTCGATAAATTGTTTTTCGGAATAATTCCCTCTTTTATCAACTATCAAAGCATGACCTGGTTTTATTTCTTGGATGTCTTCGTAATTGCAATTGAAACTGGTTTTAATGGCTTGTTTTTCGGAAGCAACCACCACTACTTCATCGTCGGCGTAATAAAAAGCGGGGCGAATTCCTGCTGGGTCTCTTGCCACAAACGAAGCTCCATATCCTGTAAGTCCACACATGGCGTAACCACCATCAAAATCACGACAAGAACGCTGTAAAACTCGCTGTAAGTCGATATTTTCTTCAATCACATCCGATAACTCTGGATTTTGGTATTCGCTCTTGAAATAATCAAATTGACGTTGGTTTTCTTCATCTAAGAAATGACCAATTTTTTCCATCACAGTTACGGTATCAACTTTTTCTTTGGGATGTTGCCCCAGCGAAACCAACTTATCAAAAAGCTCATCTACATTGGTCATGTTGAAATTACCTGCCATCACTAAATTTCGAGAACGCCAGTTGCTTTGTCTGAGCATAGGATGGCAGTTTTCGATTTCGTTCTGCCCGTGCGTTCCGTATCGGAGATGTCCTAAAAGTACCTCGCCCGAAAAAGCAATGTTCTCTTGAATCCAATGAGCGTCTTTGGCTTTTTCTTTATTTCCTTTGAGAGCTTTCTGAAATTTTTTGTGGATTTTCCTGAAGATGTCAGGGACGGCATTTTGTTCGACTGAACGATAGCGGCTAATATAACGATGACCGGGCGGTACATCAATTTTAATGTTGGCAACACCTGCTCCGTCTTGCCCTCGGTTTACTTGTTTTTCCATCATCAAATACAACTTGTTGAGTCCGTACAGGGGCGTGTTGTATTTATTGATATAATACTGGTAATCCTTCCGAAGACGGATAAGTGCGATACCGCACTCGTGTTTAATTGCGTCAGACATGACCTTACTTTGTAGTTTTGGAAATAAAATAACCTAATAAAGTAAATAGAAGTTCAGGAATTAGATATGATTTCTTCAACACTAATTCATTCCTCAAATATCTTTACCTTTTACTGTAAATATTCGCAATAAATCTTGATTAAATGATAATAAACGATGGGTTATTTTTCTGTTAGCAAAATTAGGGAAATATTTTTGATACTTCCAAAAAAACGAGGAATTTACTGAGAAACTATCCGCCACTTACAGGAGGAATTAGAGCGATTTCATCTCTCTCAGAAAGGGCTAAATCTTGCTCTGCGTACTCGCTATTCACAGCGATAACCAATGATTTTATCTCTTGAAGTTTCGGGAAGTCTTGTTTTAATTTCCCCAGTAGTTGTTCAACGGTACTACCCGAATTTAACAGTTCTACTTCGGTGGTATTAGCCCCGATAATATCCCGAGTGATGCCAAAAAGATGAATGGTATATTTCATAATATTACGATGGAAGAATTTGGAAATATTGAATTTGAAGCAAGAACATTAAATCTTTTTTATAAAACTCAAATTCACTCTACTAATTCCCTAAATTTGTGAGAACAAAGAAACTCATTAATCTTGAATTCACAAAGCCCTCATATTATTTACGATAATCACAATCGCCCGATTACGTATTTGCGTTTGGCAGTAACCGACCGTTGTAATTTGCGGTGTTTTTATTGTATGCCCGAAGAAGGTATCAAATATCTTCATAAGTCAAAATTAATGACCTACGAAGAAATGCTACGAACGGTTTCGGTACTGGCGGAGTTGGGTATTTCAAAGGTTCGTATTACAGGTGGCGAACCATTTGTACGCAACAACATGATTGATTTTATGTATCAATTGTCTGAAATTGAGGGAATTAATGAATTGAATATTACTACCAATGGTATTCTGACGGGGCAGTATATTACCCAAATGAAAGCAATGGGAGTGCGGGCGGTTAATCTGAGTTTGGATACTTTGGATAAAAAGCGTTTTTTTGA
>JALONS010000008.1 GCA_025454855.1 Arcicella sp. | reverse complement strand
GGTACAATTTATCATTTGAATTTACTGCCCGAACACATTGCTGATACTGTTATTACGGTTGGAGACCCAGACCGTGTTGCAATGGTTTCTAACTATTTTGATAGGGTGGAGGTGAAGGTGAATAAACGTGAATTTGTTACCCACACAGGCTATATTGGAACGAAACGTTTAACGGTCATTTCAAGTGGCATCGGTACTGATAACGTTGAGATTTTGATGAATGAATTGGATGCTTTAGTAAATATTGATTTTGAGCAATTAAAACCTAAGCGAGACCATAAGTCATTGAATATTATTCGATTAGGTACTTCGGGGAGTTTGCAGAAAGATATTCCAGTTGATTCTTTTGTTGTATCGGAATGGGGAATCGGCTTTGATGCACTGGGTTTTTTCTACCCCTCAGAGATAAATGAAACGGTACAAAAAATGCAAGCGTTTTTTCCATTAGAGTTTACGCCATATTGCAACCCCGCAGGTTTTAGTATTTTCAAAAAAATCATTGAGGATGCTCCAGCAAATTGGTTTGCGGGGGCAACGGTTACTTGTCCAGGATTTTATGCTCCACAAGGAAGGGTTTTACGGTACACACCCAAGATGGAAAATTTATTAGAAAAGTTTAATCAATTTTATCACGGTGGTATTCGCCTGACCAATCTCGAAATGGAAACGGCGGGATATTATTTAATGGGTAAACTCTTGGGACACGAAATGCTTTCGATTAGTGCCATTTTGGCTAACAGAATGACCAATGAGTTCTCAAAGAATCCAGAAAAACAAGTGAAGTCTTTGATTGAGAAGGCTTTAGAGAAAATAGTTTTGTTTTAAGTATTGGCAATATAGAATAAAATGTTCGCCTCAATTAAAATCTTTCAAAGAATTTTCTTCGGGATGCTTGGGAGTAACATTTAGGTATTGTTTTTTGATTTCGATTAAGTCTTTTTCGTAATCGCCCGTTGGATGAAATACGTTCAAAAATCCACCTTCTTTTTTCTTGAAGTCCAAAAACCCTAAAATGATGGGCGTTTCCGCTTTTATGGCAATGTGATAAAAACCAGATTTCCATTCTTTTGAGTAAGAACGTGTACCTTCAGCTGGCACGATTAACTGAATAGGATTTTGACTATTCTTTATCATTTCCCCCATGTCATTTACTAAATTATTTTTTTGACTTCTATTAACAGCAATACCCCCTAAACTTTTAATAATAATTCCCAGTGGAAATTTGAATAGGGAGTCTTTAGCCAAGTATCTAATCGGAATCCCAATTTTATAGATAATGGCCATTGTGTAGTAATAATCCCAATTTGAAGTGTGTGGTGCTGCAATCATTACTGCTTTTGGATAATTTAAAACGCCTTTAGGAGTGGTATCAACAATCTTCCAACCCGAAAGTTTTAAGATGAGAGTACTAAGTATTTTTAACATATTTGTTGGGGTAAATTGGTCTCAAAAACAAATCTACCTATATTTGGTATTGGTTTCAAATTAAACAAGTATTTTATCAAAATTATATGCAAAAACCCTTGATTTTAGTAGCAAATGATGATTCGATAGCGGCAAAAGGTATAAAAGTTTTAGCAGGGGTAATGGCTGAAATTGGCGAAGTAGTGGTAGTAGCACCCGATACCCACCAGTCGGGAATGGGACACGCCATTACCTTAGATAGACCCCTGAGAGTGAATAAAGTTAAAAATTTTCATCCCGAAGTAGAAGCCTACAAATGCAGTGGTACACCTGCTGATTGCATCAAGTTTGGAAAGCATTTTTTATTGAAAGGTCGTAAAATTGATTTGGTAGTTTCGGGGATAAATCATGGTTCAAATTCCTCAATATCAGTTATTTACAGCGGAACGATGTCGGCGGCAATTGAAGCAGCCATTGAAGGAATTCCTGCTATCGGATTCTCTTTGGGTGATTTTGGTGCTGACGCAGATTTTTCACATACCACCGAATATATTAAAAATATTACTTTGAAAGTTTTGGACAATGGTTTACCGCATGGTATTGCTTTGAACGTGAATTTTCCTAAAATTTCGGAAGAACCAATCAAAGGAATTAAAATTTGTCGTCAAACTGACGCTGTTTTTAGGGAATCCTTTGAAGAACGAAAAGACCCCTATGGCAGGTCATATTATTGGATGGATGGTTTCTTACAAAATGAAGATGCTGGCGGAGGAACAGATGAAGATGCGTTGAAAGAAAACTACGTTTCTATTGTTCCTGCTAAATTTGATTTGACTGATTATCAGGCAGTTGAAACGTTGAAGGCTTGGTTTTAGAGCTTAAAAAGTGTTGAAAATTGAAAACTCCCTAAAATGGCAATAGTTGGAAATATTTTAAAAAGAGGAATTGGTTTATCGGGATTGATGAAGCGTCCTAAAACTAATTTAGCAAAAATTCAGCGAAAAACTTTGGTAAAACTTCTCAATAAAGGTCGTTTTACTCAGTTTGGAGAGGCTTTCGGTTTTGAAGAAATTATGAATGCCGCTCTGTATTCCAAGGACAAAGAATTTTACACGAAGTACAAGAAACAAGTTCCTGTTTTTGATTACAACAAAATGTATCGTGACTGGTGGCACAAAACGCTGGAAGGCGAAAAAAATGTTTCTTGGGTAGGTTCAATTAAATACTTTGCCTTGAGTTCTGGTACATCCGAATCTGCTTCTAAGCATATTCCCGTTACCAAAGATATGGTAAAAGCTATTCACCGTACTTCTATCAGACAAATTTTGGCACTTTCAGCCTATAAAAATTTGCCGCCTACTTTGTTTGAAAAAGGTTATTTGATGCTGGGGGGCAGTACCAAATTACAGGACAAAGGCGATTATTTTGAAGGAGATTTAAGTGGTATTACGGCAGGAAAAATTCCTTTTTGGTTCGAGAGATTTTATAAACCAGGTAAAAAAATTGCCGAAACTCGTGATTGGAGCGAGAAATTAGAAAAAATTACGAAGAAAGCTAAAGATTGGGATATTGGTTTTATCGTAGGAGTTCCAGCATGGATTCAAATTTTGATGGAGAAAATTATCAAAGAGTATAATTTGAATAATATCCACGAAATATGGCCTAATCTTGAAATCTTTTGTCACGGAGGAGTAAGTTTTGAACCTTATAAACAGGGTTTTGAAAAATTATTGGGTCGTCCTATTATTTATATCGAAACATATTTGGCTTCGGAAGGATTCATGGCGTACCAAACCGAACCAGATACGGATATGTCTTTAGTGTTGAATAATGGTATTTTCTTTGAATTTATACCTTTCAATGAGGAGAATTTTGATGATGATGGCGTGATGATTGAAAAACCAGAGACATTGATGATTGATGAAGTGGAGGAGGGAGTAGAATATGCTTTACTGATTTCAACGGTTTCGGGTGCTTGGCGTTATTTGATTGGTGACACCATTAAGTTTACGAATAAAAAGAAAGCTGAAATTATCATTACGGGTAGAACCAAACACTTTCTAAGTCTCTGTGGGGAACACCTATCGGTGGATAATATGAACAAAGCGATTGAGTTAGCCTGCAAAAAGTACAATATTGATATTCGAGAATTTACGGTAGTTGGTAAGAAAACTGGAGAGACTTTTGGACATCAATGGTACGTAGGAACGGATAACGAAATTGGAGAAGATACCCTTGTGAATTTTATTGACGAAACACTCTGTGAAATTAATGACGATTATCCCGTTGAGCGACAACACGCACTGAAATCAAAACGGGTGGACAAAATAAGTTTCCAAGAGTATTGAAAAAGCCCGAATTAGTTACTGAATGGGAGGAATTTGTAGAATCAGTTGAAGCATAATACTAAGCTGTTTTGTAAAGAAAATTTATAAAAACTGTTTCCAAATAATCATAAGTCCTGAGCCGATGAAAATCAATCCAGCTAATTGGTTGATTCGTTTCAGGACTTTTTTGGTGAGTAACCGTTTCATTTTTTGGGCATAAAATGCAATTAATGATTCAGCAATCATGGTGGCGATTAAACTAAAACAGAAAAAAATAATCCGTTCGTTCAGGCTTAACCCTTTGGCGACTAAGTAAGTAGAGGTAGCAAATACAGCTACGTAATTAGAAGGATTCAATAAATTCAGGAAAACTCCTGAAGTAAAATAGTACAGAAATGAACCCAATTTAGAAGTGGGATAAACCAATTGGGGTTGTTGTTTGAACAAACTAATAAAGCCGAGGATAAACAATAAACTTGCTCCAATGACTGAGATAATTTCATCAAAGTATTGAAATTGAGGAAGATAACTTGTCCCAAATACCGCAAAAAACATTAAAATAGCATCGGCTGCCGTCACGCCCAGAGCAATGAGTACTCCTCTTTTAAAACCCGTGTCAATACTGGTTTGAATTAATCTGAAAAAGGCGGGTCCAAACGTGAAACAGAGAATAAAACCGTACAGAAAGCCAAATAAAGAAGATTGTATCATAGATTGTAGTTTATATTCCTTTTATTCTGGCAACTTTTAGAATGGCTGCAACACTTAAAGAATCGGTTATTTCAGAATCCATTACCATCCTTACGGCTTCTCTCAAACTTACTTTTTTCAACGTTAAAATTTCAGTATCATCGGGTTCGGACTCTGTCCAAGATAAATCCTCTGCTAAAAACATGAAACCAAACTCATCAGTTACAGAGTTGGAGGTGTGTAATTTACCCAATGATGTCCATTTTTGAGCAACAATGCCAGTTTCTTCTTTCAATTCTCGCTTAGCGGCATCCAGACTATCGCCATCTAATGCTCCGCCGCCCATTGGAATTTCCCAAGAATACGCTTCCAATGTGTATCTATACTGCCCAACCAACCACGTATTATTATCTTCATCCAAAGGGAGTACTGCCGCCGCTTTTGTTTTAAAGTGGGCTACACCGTAAATACCAGGTTCTCCGTTTGGCTTTATTACCTCTTCGTGCCTAATATTTACCCACGGGTTATCATAAACTTCTCGGGAAGAAACTTTCTTCCATGGATTTTCATAAATATTCATCCTGCAAAGGTATAATAGAAGGTATGAATATTAAAATTGAAATTATGTATCTTTGCTGAAATACAGCACGAATTCGGTAATTCTGATGAACAAAGTGGATTTACGACGTGTTTCCCAAATAATGAAAAACCTTAAAAAGTACAATTTAATCCTTGCTTCTTTTTTAGTCAGTACCGTACTGATGATAGCTAAATTTATAGCATACTACCAAACGTATTCAAGTGCGATTCTTACGGATGCTTTAGAATCAATTATCAATGTGGTGGCGAGTGCTTTTGCCTTTTATGCCGTGTTTTTGGCATCTCAACCAAGAGATTTGAATCACCCATATGGACACGGGAAAATAGAGTTTTTTTCGGCGGGTTTAGAAGGAGTTTTGATTGTTTTAGCGAGTATTTTTATCATTTTTCATGCAATTCAAAATCTCATTAATCCCGAGCCAATACAAGATTTAAAAGTCGGTTTAATCATCATTTCATTTGGGGTTGGAATAAATTATTTTCTGGGGTATTTGCTTGAAAAAGAAGGGTTTGTCCAGAATTCACCAACTTTAATTGCGGATGGGCAACACCTGAAGTTAGATTCTGTGAGTGGATTGGTATTAGTGGCAGCTGTTATTCTAATTGTTCTTACCGATTTTTATTGGATTGATGGGGTTGCTTCCATTCTTTTTGCCGTTTTTATGGCTTGGAATGGTATTAAAATTATCCGAAAATCTATTGGTGGACTCATGGATGAAACTAATGAAGAAGTGTTGGATAAAGTTGTTAATATTCTAAAAAATCACCAGAAATCTGATTGGATAGATATACATAATCTCAGGATTCAAGAGTACGGTTCAGATATTCATATAGATTGTCATTTGACTTTGCCAAATTACTGGAATCTTGAAAAAGTACACGATGTGGTGCATGAATTTGAGGAAATTTTGGGAAAAGAATTTCCTTCCAACGTTGAAATTTTTATCCATACCGACCCGTGTCTCCCAGAATGTTGTCATTATTGTAAAATTGAGGATTGTCCCATTAGAAAAGAGCCACAAACTACTAATGTCAATTGGAACAAAATCAATTTATCGTTAAATCAAAAACATTTTTTAGAGAGTATATAATCACTTCATCCAAGATATACATACAATGTTACTCCAACCTATCATTAATTTGGTGGATATTTTTGCGAGAAAAGGTGTGAAAAATGCCATTATTTCTCCTGGCTCACGTAATGCTCCACTCACTATTGCATTGGTACGGCATCCCGAAATTGCTACAAAATCCATTTCTGACGAGCGTTCAGCGGCTTTTATTGCTTTGGGAATGGCTCAAAATTTAAAAGCACCCGTAGCCATTTGTTGTACTTCTGGCTCCGCTGCTTATAATTATGCTCCAGCGGTAGCTGAGGCTTTTTTTCAAGAAATACCTTTAATTATTCTCACCGCTGACCGCCCCAAAGAATGGATTCACCAACACGACGGGCAAACCATTTACCAAACTGATATTTTTGGCAAGCACGTAAAACAGAGTTTTGAAATTGGGGCTGATTACACGCATCCTGATTCCGTTTGGCATATTGAGAGAACGATTAACCATGCGATTAACTTTGCAAATGCTGTCCCCAAGGGTCCCGTTCATATTAATATTCCTTTGCGTGAACCGTTTTATCCAGCTGAAAATGAAGACATTGTGTTTGGTAGAGATTACCGTGTGATGGAGGTATTGCCCACAGAAACGACACTGACAAAAGAAACTTGGCGAAGTTTATTAAACGATTTTCAGAATTTTGACCGAGTTTTAATTGCGGGTGGACAAGCAGAATTTGATGAACAACTTTCGGCTGTTTTGGCAAAACTTCAAGAAGAGTTTGGAATCGTTTGTCTCGGCGATTCTATCTCAAATGTAGGTTTCCAAGCGATTTCAAAACATGACATTTTTTTAAAACCCGAATCTGAAAACTTAAAGCCAGAGTTATTGATAACTTACGGTAAGTCGTTTATTTCTAAGGGTTTCAAAACTTTTTTGAGAAAACATCGAGGATTTGAACACTGGCATTTGCAAACTGGAGACCACCTGATTGATACTTTCCAATCATTGACTAAAATTTTACCCTTAAAACCCGTCGATTTTTTTACAAAATTATACGATGATTTGGACTTTGAACAGTTCAAGAATGGAGAAGAAGAACGTGATGAACAGTTTAAAAAAGATTGGTTTTCACTTGAAACAAAAGCGACTATATATTTAGAAAGATTTTTTGAATATGCTATCCATGACGGAAATCTCAATGAATTTAAGGCTATAAAATTAATTTTAGATGCTTTACCAGCAAATTCACAGTTACACTTAGCCAATTCTATGGCGGTCAGATACGCTAACTACGTAGGAGTAGCTCCAGAAAAAGGGATTGAAGTATTTGCCAATCGGGGTACGAGTGGGATTGATGGTTGTGTGAGTACTGCGGTTGGTGCGGCATTAAGTACTGAAAAATTAGTTTATCTTTTAGTGGGCGATGTTGCGTTTTTCTACGATAGAAATGGTTTGTGGAATCAATACTTACCCAACAATTTACGAATTATACTTCTGAATAATCACGGTGGTGGAATTTTTAGAATGATTGACGGACCCAGTAAACAGCCCGAATTGGATGATTATTTTGAGACGGTACAATCAATGAATGCCGAGAATACGGCAAAAGATGCTGGCTTAGATTATTTTCATGTCTCAAACAATGAAACATTGAAGTCGGTAATGAATGAGTTTATCAATCCAACTGGAAAATCAAAATTGTTGGAAATTGAAACCGATAGTGTAAAAAATGCTGCCATTTTCAAGCAGTTTAAAAATGGTTTTGTAGCATAAGTTTTTTAGAGAAATCAATAGAATAAGCCTGCCGTAAAACAGCAGGCTTTTCCCATTTCTTCAATTAAAAACACAATTTTTAGGTTGTGTTTCTACTTGTTTGCATGGATGAAGTTAATCTTTTGTAATGAGTACTAAAGTATTTTGAGAAACAATGAGCAATTAAGTTGCTGTAAAACAATAACTTACATACTTCCAAATTCACCAACCGCTCTGATTTCAATTTCTTCACTGACAACCGATGATGGCATTGCTCCAACCCCAAAATCAGTACGCTTAATGCTACCTGTAAGTTTAAAACCAGCGATTGGTTTCTGAGTTCTCTGATTTTTACCAACCCCATTAAGTGTAAGGTCGAGAGTTACTGGTTTGGTAACGCCTTTGATGGTTAAATTACCCACTAATTGGTATTTTTTACCCTCTATTTTTTTGATAGAAGTACTTTTGAATGTCAGCGTGGGAAATTTTTCAGCATCAAACATATCAGGTTTTTTCAAATGACCGTCACGCATTTCGTTATCTGTATCTACACTACTAATATCCGCAGTAAGTTCAAAAATAGCATCGCTGAAATCATCTTTACTTGAAGTGATGGTGGCATCAAACTTTTTGAAATTTCCATCGACCTCCGAAATCATTAAGTGCGTAACAGTAAAGCCCAGTTTTGAATGGGATTTATCGACAGTCCATTTTTGGGCAAAAGTTGATACCGAAACAACCATAACTAAGGTGAAAATTGCAATTTTTTTCATGTTTTTAATTGATTTGATTGTGAATAAAAAATATGTAATTAATAAAGATTATACAGGTTAATTATTTGATTCTCCAGCTTTTACGTCATCGTTTTTAACTGATTTCGACTTTTTCTCAACAAATTTCATGTTTCCAATTTTGTAACTGAATGTTAGTTTAATATTTTGGTTAAAAATGTTATTGACACTTACTTGATTAAATTGAGCCGTATTTAACGTTGAGGTCATTGTCATACCGCCAAAGAAGTTTTCGGCTGCCAATCCAATACTCCCTTTTTTGTTATTGATGTCCTTTTTTACGCCCAGAGAGTACATTCCAGTTCCAATTTGGCTGCCTTGCAGTTGTACTTGCGTACCTCTAAAGCCTCCAAATGCTTGAATACCCCATCCGTGATTCAGTGAAATTTGTGACATGATTCGTCCATTCACCGTTATTCCCGAATTATTGATGGTTGAATAAGTGCCATCGGTATTTTGTGCCTGTCCGTCTAAATAACTGTAAAAAATATCAATGCCTCCGTTGAGTGTCCATCTGGGAGTTAGTGAAGTGTTTCCAAAAATATTCGCACCGTAAGCCTGTTGTTTACCAATGTTTTGGAAGGTGGTTACAATTGCCCCAGCCAAAGTGTCGGAAGGTGAACTCAATCGGATGATAGAATTATTGGTTTGACGACCGAACAACGAAATATTCAAATAGGTACGGTTGATATTGGTACTTAAACTCAACTCTACATTGTTGGTTACTTCGGGTTTTAGCGTTGGATTACCAATCGAAATATTTTGAGCATTTGCTGTATTTATATTAGGATTAAGCTGTTGTAAACCAGGACGTTGTATTCTGTTGTTGTAGGCTAATTTCAAGGTAGATTTACCTAAATTTTTTGAAATATTGATGCTGGGGACTAAATTTCCGTAGTCAGGGATGTCTATACTACCTTTTTGATTTTCTGCGGTAATGGTTGTGTGTTCGTAGCGAGTACCTATTTTGAAGGTATATTTATTTTTGGTTGAATAAGTATAAGATAAATACCCCGATGAAATATTTTGCTTGTAATTCAAGAACCCTGCTGGATTTGAGGCATCGGTACTAAAAACACCAGAAGTTCCTGCCAAAAGATATTTAAAATCACTATCAACCAGACGGCTAATACTTTTTACCCCGACTTCAAATAATTGATTTTGTTTGATAGGAGTCTGATAATCAGTTTGAAAAGTAATTTCCTGATTGGTGTTACCATTTAAGTTTCTCTGACGATTCAACAATTCACTTAAACTATTCAAATTATCAGCATCAAAATTATTAGTTAAAACATTGCGGCTGTACTGGGTTGAAACTGACCATTCTTGTTGTGGTTTGAATGTCCGAATATAATCAAGATTCAAATCGACTGAGTTGGACAAATCCTTACTATCAACGTTTCTTAAATTGGTATTCGTTAGAGAATTATCGGCAAATGACTTAGTAAAATAATCTTGACTACGCTCAAAATTTCTCGTTCCGTAGGCAACTGTTGCATTCAAAGATTGATTTTTACTAATTTCATAATCAAAACCTAAATTATATCTGCCAAAAAGACCATTATCAAAAGCATCCGAAGATTGTTGAGTAAGTAATGAAACCCCGTTTTTGATGGTACTCTGGTCTAAAGTAGTTTGAGCTTTATTATAAAATGCTCTACCAAAGCCACCCAAAGTGATTCCTAATTTCCCTTGTCGGAAACTACCGTTTAAGCCCAAATTAGAAGCTCTCAAACCGATTCCTGAATCAATATTGAGGCTCAAGCCTTCAATGGATGATTTTTTGGTAATAATGTTAATAATGCCCGCCGAACCCTCAGCATCGTACTTGGCAGAAGGCGAGGTAATCACTTCAACTGTTTTTATCAAATCCGCAGGAATCATTTTCAAGGCATCGGCAATACTACTCGCTACTATGGTTGATGGTTTATTATTGATTAATACTCGAATGTTGGTAGTGCCTCGCAAAGAAACGTTTCCATCTAAATCAACCGATAACATGGGGACTTTTTTCAAAACATCGGATGCATCACCACCTCTTGCCAATACGTCTTTTTCTGCATTATAAACCAATCTGTCCACTTTTTCCTCAATCATGGCTTTTTCGGCTGTCACCGTAACTCCATCTAACATTTTTGAGCTTGTTATCAATTTTATTACTCCCAAATCAAGGTCTTTTCCCTTTTCAATCACGATGTTATCGACAATTTTGGTATCAAAACCGATGAATGAAATCATGAGTTTATAGTTGCCTGCAGCAATTTTTGTGAGTGAAAATTTTCCTTTTTCATCCGCTACTGTTCCATCAACTGGTTTTTTAGTTTCACGGTTGATTAAGGCGATGTTAGCATATTCTACCGCTTTGGTGGCGGAGGAGTCAATGATATACCCCAATATTTTAGAATTTCCTTTCGGTGCATTTCCTTCCAAATTAGGCATATTTGTTTGCGGGCTGTTAGCATTTCTATTTCTTCCATTTCCATCACCACCGCCTCCCATGGGTGGTCCTCCTGGAAATTGTGCGAAGGCTGAATTGCCAAGTAATAAGGTGATTGCGAGTAATTTGAGTATACTTTTCATCGGAAAGTTGATGTTTAAATGACGACTTTGAAATTGAGATTTTTATTAAATCCGTCACAAAACAAGCAATCCAACAACTGAAAAAAAACTTCCATAGATAAGTAGGCAATACTATTCGACTACTCGGCATTTGTAGTCGTAGTTCCGAACGGTCGGGTTTTTAGGCTTATCCGTCGAGATTTTTGGGGGATGTATCCAATTAAGTCAGCATTTGAACCGACTGTAAGGTTGTTCATGAAAGAATGTAAAATATTTTTCTCAAATTTGACTCAGCGTTAGCTTAAATACCTTCCAAATGCAACCTTTCATTCAGCGAAATAGAGTTTTAGTGGTACACTTATCATTTTGGTGTGTGTATTTCTCGTTTTTCTTTTACCAAATCACTTTTAATCGCTACGGGCAAGAACCCGATTACAGAAAGGCATTTTTGGATGCTATTACACAAATTTTATTCATGGCTATTGCCAGTTACCTTAATTATTTCTACTGGATTCCCCGATTTTTGAAACACAAGCATATCGGTAAATACTTGCTTGAGTTTTTTATTCCTTTTTTGGTAATAGTTTTTGTACACTTGAAAGTGAAACAGTTAATTTATGTGGATTTAAACGGCTCGAAGCACTTTTTACACACCACCAAATTCATATTGCAACATTTTGCCATTTCGCTATTCATTGTCATTTTTGTTGGAATGCTCAAATTTGCCGAGGATTGGTTTGAGTTGGAGGCAAAACGTAAACAGATTGAAAATGAGAAACTTACGGCAGAATTGACGTTTCTAAAAGCTCAGATTAATCCCCATTTTTTGTTCAATACTTTGAATAATCTGTACTACTTAGCCTTTACGAATTCACCGAATACTACGGAGGTAATTGCTAAATTATCCCAGATGATGCGGTATATGATTTACGATTCAAATAATCAAAAAGTGTTGTTGAGTAAAGAAATAGAGTACATCGAAAATTATATCAGTTTAGAGAAGTTGCGGTTAAATAATGAAGTACCCATCAATTTTACGGTAGCAGGTTCACTGAATCAGGTAGAAATCGTGCCTCTGATTTTGATAACATTTCTTGAAAATGCTTTCAAACACGGTGTGAGTAATAATTCAACCGATGCGTTTATTTTTGTGAAATTATCAGTTGATAAAAATAGGCTTGTTTACACGGTTGAAAACAGTAAATTGCCGAAAAATGACCATGAAAAATCTGGGATAGGGTTACAAAATGTTGGCAGAAGATTAGCGTTGAGTTACCCAGATAAATATGTTTTGGAGGTAGAAAATACCTACCAATCGTACAAAGTATCCCTAAGCCTTGAATTAACAAAATAGCTTTACTAAAACTTTAAGGTCATGTCTCATACCTGTATTATCGTCGAAGATGAACCATTGGCGAGAAGTTTATTAGAAAATTACATCCAAAAAGTGCCATATCTGACGCTTTTACACGCTTTTTCTGACCCGCTGAAAGCCTTAGAATTTTTGCGTGAAAACACGATTGACATCCTTTTTTCGGATATCCAGATGCCCGAAATTACAGGAATAACTTTGCTTAAAATTTTACAGAAAAAACCCTTGATAATTCTCACAACCGCTTATTCTGAATACGCAATTGAGGGGTATGAACTGGATGTGTTAGATTATTTATTGAAGCCGATAACTTTTGAAAGATTTTTGAAATCAGTTGAGAAAGCCTCTCTAAGATTAAATAATCCAATCACTACTAATCTTCCTGAAAAGAGTTCACCCGAAGTGACTACCGTAGTAAATATCAGTGAAGGAGTACAGCCGTTTATCTTCGTCAAGGATGGGACAAAATTAGTAAAAGTCAAACTCAACGATATTATGTACATTGAAGGTTTGAAAGATTACGTGAGTATATTTACACCGCAACAAAAAATAGTTTCGTTACAAACTTTGAAGTCATTGGAGAGTCAGTTGCCTGATAATCAATTTGTTAGAATTCACAATTCGTACATCGTTTCTTTGGAATGGATTGAGGCAATTCAACGAGAGAAAGTTCAAATTGGTAAAGTCTTCCTCCCAATTAGTGATACCTACCGAAAAGCGTTTAAAGATTTCATTGACAAAGGATGAAAACATGAAGATTTTAGTAAGCAATATTATGTGGTATTAGGTGCTAATTTTTAACTGCACTATAAACTATTTGGCAGATAACCGCTTACGAGGTTTTTAACCGCCGTCAGCGGTTAGTTTATTGACCTTGAAGGCGGTCGAGAACCCCGTCAGCGGTTAATCTTTGAAATTATTTTACAATTTACCAACTCTTTATAATTTCGATTTTTAGTACGCCAATCTCTACTTATTCAAACTTTGAAGCTAAATCTTCATTTTGTTTTGCCTTAGCTTTATCGCCTTTTTGAGTGTAGTAGGTAGCCAAGTTTTTATACGCCTCCGCATTCTTATCATCCAATCTGAGAGATTTTTCTATCAGTTCTCTGGCAGCTTCCCATTGATTCAGATTCAACAAAATTTTACCTTTATTATTCAAATAGTAGGGTTGCGAAGGATTTTTTAGTAGTGCCTTGTCAATATATTGCAGTGCTTCTGAAAACTTTTTTTCTTCCGTTAAAATCAACGCCAAATTATTGAGAGCAAAATCTTGTTGTGGATTTAGAAAAATAGCTTTTTCAAAATCTTTCTTGGCTAAGCCAAACTCTTTATTCTCATAATGAATAAACCCGTGATTGGTGTAAGCATCCGCATTTTTTGGGTCGATTTGAATGGCTTTTTCATAATCAGCAGTCGCTCCCGCTAAATCTTGTAATTGTGCCTTAACGTTTCCTTTTGTAACAAAATAAAAAGATGAGTCTTTGAATGGAACCGCAATTTTTTCTAAATCAACCAGAGCGTTCTTGAAATCTCCCATCTGTGAAAGTGCCTCAGAACGGTTATAGTAGGCTTCCCAATATTTTTTATCTAATTCAATTGCCTTATCAAAATCCTTGAGAGCTTCGTCTAACTTATCAAACCGTTGTTTCGCCAAACCACGATTGTTGTAGGCATCCGCAAAATCGGGGTTTTGGATAATGGACTCATCAAACCAATGAATGGCTTCTTGATATTCCTTGTCTTTCAGTTTGTAGTTTCCTCGCTTGAAAAACTTGATAGCTTCCTCTTTTTTGTCCGTTCCGCAAGAAAACAAAAAGAAAATGGTATTGAGAATGAATAAATATTTTGCTATTTTCACGAAAAATGAAATTTAATCTTAAAAATTTTATAAAATGGAAGATATTAAAACATCAGGTTTTGAGAGTTTGAAGGAATTTTATCCTTACTACCTCACCGAACATCAAAATAGTACCTCAAAATTACTGCATTTTATTGGTACAGGCTTATTTTTAAGTATTTTGATTTATGCAATTTACACCAATCGGTTCCAACTGTTGTGGATTACGCCTTTGGTAGGTTACGGTTTTGCTTGGGTAGGTCATTTCTTTTTTGAGAAAAATAAACCTGCTACATTCAAACATCCTTTTTATAGCCTTGCCAGCGATTTTATCATGTTTTTCGATATTATCAGGGGTAAAGTTAAAATCTGAACTATGACTTCATGCCTTTTGTTCCTAATTTTACAGAAATAATAAACTTAAATTATAATTGAATGAAAGCTGAAATGCTGACCGATAAAGGTCTGATGGTAATTGAATTTTATGAGCAAGATGCTCCAATTCACGTTAAAAACTTCGTGGATTTATCAAAAAAAGGATTCTATGATGGACTTACTTTTCACCGAGTAATTCCAAACTTTGTGATACAGGGCGGAGACCCTTCGGGTACTGGTGCGGGTGGACCGGGTTATTCAATACCTTGTGAATTGACGGGTAATAACCAATACCACGACCGTGGAGTGTTATCAATGGCTCATCGTGGACCTAACACGGGTGGCTCTCAATTTTTCATTTGTCACAGTCGCCAACAAACATCACACCTTGACCGCCGTCATACCTGTTTCGGAAAAGTGGTAGAAGGTCTTGAGGTAATCGATGCTATTCGGGAAGGCGACCATATTCAAAAAATTACCATCATCGAAGAAGTGTAACTCGAAGTTTTACCTCAAAAAATCCCAATAATTCAGTAGATAGCATTGTTTGATGGTGCTATCTACTGATATTTAACTCCTACGATTTAAGATGTATTTTATTGGCGAATTATCTGGCTCAAATCCAGATTTAAAAATTTCCTTGTACAAATGGAATTCTAAATTCTTTGTCAAATTTGAGACTCCAGACTTGGAACAAGTTTACAAAATTTCTGAAATGGATGCCACAGAATCAATGGTGCGAGAGATGATAAATGAGGAGTTCACTCAAAAGGTCATCCAACGATTCCAAGAAATGTACACCGACTTGGGTGAAATCTTATGAATTAAATATTCTCAATATTGAAAAACCAACAACTACACATTTTTCTTCAACGGAGAATCTTTTTCCTTCGCCAAAGCGTTGTAAACTAATTTGTCTGCCAACGAAGGGAATAGTTTATTAACCCACACTGCCATTTTTCCTTGTAAGGTCAAAACCATATCTCGGTCACGTTTTTTAACGGCTTTTAGAATTCTATCGGCTACCTCCTCCGACGACATCATTTTGCCTTCATCACGCATACTATCACCTTTTGAAGTGCCATCAGCACCCAAAGATGCTACCCGAATATTGGAAGCTGTAAAGCCAGGGCAAGCCGTAAGCACATGAACGCCCGTATGTAATAGTTCGGTTCTGAGGGCTTCCAAAAAACCATTCATGGCAAACTTTGAAGCCGAATACCCCGACCGCACAGGTAGCCCCCGATAACCAGCGATGGATGAAACACCAACAATCGTTCCTTTTGTGGCTTTGATGTACGGCAAAGCGTATTTTGTAGCATAAACGGTTCCGTAAAAATTAATATCCATCAAAGTTTTGATAACATTCACGTCACAATCTTCAAACATAGCTCGCATCGAAATCCCTGCGTTATTAATCAGAATGTCTATTTTACCGTATTTATTGATGGTTTGAGCAACCATTTTTTTATTATCGTCTTCAATACTTACATCTGAAACGATGGCTAAATTATCAATTCCTTGATTTGTAAGGGCTTCGCTAACCTCTATCAAAGGAGCTTGTTTTCTCCCTGTAATAACAATTTTTGCTCCTTCTTTCCCAAAAGCAAAAGCTAATGCTTTTCCAATTCCTGAAGATGCCCCAGTAATGATGACTACTTTATTTTTCATTTGTGGTAAATTAAATTTTTGCAAAATTCTCTCATTTTCTTAAAACTCGAGGCTTTTTGTCAATATAAATTTTCATAGTCCGTATTTTTGCAAATTCTAACACGAGCTACGGCTTGTAAAATGATTCAAATGAAAAAGAAAAATAAAGAGAATCTCATTTTTGAAAATGTTTTAGTGGAAGATTTTGCCTCAGAAGCAAAATGTTTAAGTCGAATCAACGATAAAGTTGTTTTTATTGAAGGACCCGTGGCACCGGGAGATATAGCGGATTTGAGAATCATGAAGTCGAAGTCGAGTTTCATGGAAGCTGTAGCGTTCAATATTCGTCCAAATTCTCAGTACCGAACACAAACTATTTGTTCTCATTTTGGTACTTGCGGAGGCTGTAAATGGCAACATATTGATTATCAGGTACAATTACAGTTTAAAACCAGACAAGTTACTGACGCTTTAGAAAGAATTGCTAAAGTAAATTTGCCAGAAATTAATCCGATTTTTCCCTCCGCAGAGACCTTTTATTATCGAAATAAATTAGAATACACCTTTTCTCAAAATCGTTGGCTTACCCAAGAACAAATCAATTCGGGTGATTCGTTTTCAAGAAATGCTTTGGGTTTTCATATTCCCCGACGTTATGATAAAATCTTGGATATCGACCATTGTTACCTTCAGCCAGACCCCTCAAACGCCATTCGTTTAGCTCTGAAAGATTTTACCGAAAAGCATCAACTGGATTATTACGAGCAAATTAGGCAAGAAAAAGGAGCGATGCGAAACTTAGTTATCCGTACCGCCAACACGGGCGATTTGATGGTGATAGTTCAGTTTGCGTACTGTAAAATGGAAGATATTGAGTTGGTAATGAATTTTCTCGCTGAACAATTTCCCCAAATTACGTCACTAAACTACGTAGTTAACACAAAGGGAAACGATACTTTCTTTGATTTAGAAGTAGTCAATTTCAAAGGTTTGCCTTACATCGTAGAACAGATGGAAGATGCTACTGGCGAACCCCTTAAATTCCGAGTAGGTCCGAAGTCTTTTTATCAAACCAACTCCAAACAGGCTTACGAACTGTACCGTATCACCCGTGAATACGCTGATTTACAGGGAGATGAATTTGTGTATGACCTTTATACGGGTACGGGAACAATCGCCAATTTTGTGGCACGACAAGCCAAAAAGGTTATAGGGTTAGAATACGTGGAGATGGCAGTGGAAGACGCTAAAATCAATTCCCAAATCAATAATATTACCAATACGGAGTTTTATGCGGGCGATATGCGTAAGCTGTTGAGTTATGATTTTGTGAGCCAACACGGTAAACCTGATACAGTAATCACTGACCCACCACGAGCTGGTATGGATGAACCCGTAGTCAGAACACTTTTAGAGGCAGCCCCCAAAAGGATTGTTTACGTAAGTTGTAACCCTGCAACCCAAGCCCGTGATTTGGCATTATTAGATTTAAAATACGCTGTTACTGCTGTACAGCCCGTAGATATGTTTCCACAAACGCACCATGTGGAGAATGTAGTTAGATTAGATTTGAGGTAGTTTCAGTACACTTCCCGAAAGTGAAAAACTTTTGGGAGGTATTTAAGCAAAAAGCGTCAAAGAGAATATCTCAATGACGCTTTTTTAGTTGCGGGAAGCAGGATCGAACTGCCGACCTTAGGGTTATGAATCCTACGCTCTAACCATCTGAGCTATCCCGCAGTATTATTGTGGTGCAAAATTAAGAATTTTAATATTTCAAGACAAATCATTTTGGTACTTTTTTACAATAATTTCCTTAATCATTGATAATCAGTGCTTTAAAAAGATAATTACTCCGAACGGTTTTTTCAAATAAATTAAATTATTTTTAGGATTAACTCATTGATTTTCAATCATAAAGGTGATAGGTAAGAGCTATTTATTTGTAAAAATAAAAAAAATGCTTGCGAATTTCTTGAACATTTATACCTTTGCCATTACAGAATTTAGGGTATTTTATTACCGATAGATTTTGAGGGCGTTATTCTTGCTTATCGTATTAAGCTAAATCTTTTAAAAATATGAGTAAACATAAATTTGTAGCAGAATTTGAGTTGAGAGCATCTCCGAAAGTGCTTTTCCCTTACATAAGCTCTGCATCTGGGATGCAGCAATGGTTTGCCGAAAAAGTGACGCTAAAAGATAGTTCAACCTTTGACTTTCATTGGGACGGGGAAAGCCATATTGCGAAACTTTCACAGCTAAGATTGAACAAATCGGCTAAATTTGATTTTATACCCAGCAATCCCGATGAAAGAGACCATAATTATCTGGAGTTTAAAATGGATGTTAGTGAATTGACAGGCTCTACGTATCTCAAAGTAATTGACTATTCTGCTAATACTGATGATGATGAACTAAGCGAGTTGTGGGAAGATTTGATTTTTAAATTGAAAGAGATTGTTGGTAATTAAGCATTTTTAACTATTACTGGAAATCAATTTATGTTATTTTTGCGTTCTAATAAAACGCACGATGCTCGTGTCTTAACAAAAGATTCACGGGCATTTTTATTGTAAAAGCTATGATTAAAAAAATTGATAAACTCATTCTAAAGTCATTTTGGCAACCCTTTGTAATGACTTTGGCAGTTGTGATTTTTATCCTTCTTATGCGGATGATTGTAGCCTACTTTGCTGATTTGTTCGGGAAAGATTTAGGTGTTGAGCTGTATCTAAAACTGTTTTTCTATTTCAGCCTAATTTCTGTTCCAGTCGCCTTACCGCTTGCCATGTTACTTTCTGCTCTGATGACCTATGGTAAATTGGGCGAGTTTTTTGAATTGACTGCCATCAAAAGTGCGGGTATTTCTATTACCCGTGCTATGCAACCCATGTTCATCGTTGCGGTTATCATTACAATTTTTGCATTTTGGTTTAATAACGTAGCCTTGCCTTGGGCAAACCTCAAGGGATACAGTTTACTCTACGATATAAAAACCACTAAAACAACACTGAATATCAAAGAAGGGATTTTTTACAACGATTTGCCAGGATATAGTATCAAAGTTGCCAAGAAATTTCCCGATAATAAAACCCTCAAAAATATTATCATTTTTGACCACACTAAAGCAGATGGTAACCGTCATCTAACTATTGCTGATTCAGCCCAGATGTACACCATCATGAATAAGCAATTCTTGATTTTTGAGTTATTCAATGGGAATGATTACACGGAAGATGCCGACAAAACGGGCAACTCAAACCAGACCGATATGGCAGCTCATGCCTTCAAGAAAAGTAAGGTAGTAATGAGTTTAGCAGCTTTTGATATGCACAAAACGGAGGAAGACCAATTTAAGCATCACCAAATCATGCGGGGACTTTCTGAATTATCTTATGACTCCGATTCTCTTAAAAAAACGTATAAAACAATCAGAGAAGGATTTATTCAAACTGCTCGTTCATATTACGTGTACGAATTGAGAAGTTTTCCTAAAAAACTTACCAAAGAACAAAAACTCATGGTTGCCAACAAGCGTAATTGGATAGATTCTTTGGTTACAAAAAAGTTAGCAAAAGTTCAAAGTGGTAATCCTTATCAAAATATTGATTATGCGGCTTCGCAGGTAGCCAGTATTTTATCATTTGCGGAAAATAATAATGCGTCATTAATTTCCAAAGAAGAAGACTTCGACCGCACTGATTTAGAGTGGCATCGTAAGTTTACAAATGCCATTGCGGTTTTTGTGATGTTTTTGATTGGAGCACCTTTAGGGGGAATTATTAAAAAGGGTGGCTTCGGTTTACCCGTGGTGGTGGCAATAGTTTTCTTTATTTTGATGTATATCATGACACAACAAGGTGAGAAAGCCGCCAAAGAAAGCAGAGTCATTGTACAAGTAGGAGCTTGGGTTTCGAATACGGTATTATTTTTAATCGGTTTATATTTTCTCAATAAAGCCCGAAACGACTCCCGTTTGTTTGAGTCAGATGTTTATGCGGTATATTTCAACAAGCGAATTGAACAATTCAAAAAAAGTAGATTTGGTTCTTGGATTCTGAATAAATTTGGTGTATCGCTTGCTAATGCCTGATAAAAACACTAATTTTGCACGTTTTCATAATTATTAACAATTTAAACTGGTTGAAGATGTATTTAACTTCAGAAGTAAAACAGGAGATTTTCGAATCTCGTGGACATGGGAAGTCAAAAATCGATACTGGTTCTGCTGAGTCGCAAATAGCGTTGTTCACTTTCAGAATCAATCATTTGACAGAACACTTAAAGAAAAACCATAAAGACCACTCTACTCGTTTAGGGCTTCTTAAATTGGTAGGTAAACGTAGAAGTTTGTTAGATTATTTAATCAAAACAGATATTGCTCGTTACCGTGCTATCATTGCTGAACTCGGCATCAGAAAGTAATCTTTCCAGTAGGCAATTTTATAATTGCCTACTTTTTATTTCCTCTCTTTGGGTATTCGTTAATTTATGATAATGTCAATCTTTCTTGCTCTAACCGACTACATGATAATTTAATGATTGACAAGAAAGAAATTAGCGATTAAAATCCAACAAAATCCTTCCACAAAACATAACTACTATAGATGTGTAAGGTAAAAATCAAAAAAATATGTCGTTTAACGTAATTACGAAAAAAATAACAATGCCCGATGGGAAAGAAATTTCCATTGAAACAGGCAAACTTGCAAAACAGGCGGATGGTTCTGTGGTTGTAAGAAGCGGGAACATGATGTTATTAGCAACGGTAGTCTCAAGCCCCGTTGCCAAAGAAGGTACAGATTTCTTACCTTTATCAGTTGATTATCAAGAAAAATTTGCTTCTTCTGGTAAAATTCCAGGAGGTTTTCTACGTCGTGAATCAAAACTTTCAGATTATGAAGTATTAGTAAGTCGTTTGGTTGATAGAGCATTGCGTCCTACTTTTCCTTCAGACTATCACGCTGATACTCAGGTAGCTATCTCCATGATTTCTGCGGATTCAGAGGTTGCACCCGATGCGTTTGCTGGTTTAGCCGCTGCCGCAGCTTTGGCAGTTTCTGATATTCCTTTTAATGGACCCATCTCTGAGGTACGAGTAGCTAAAATTAAAGGTGAGTTCGTTGTCAATCCATTATATTCTCAAATTGATAATGCTGAATTAGAGCTTATTGTAGCAGCTAACGCTAATGATATTTTGATGGTAGAAGGAGAGATGCAAGAAGTATCGGAAGAAGATATGTTAACTGCTTTGAAATTAGCCCATGATGCCATTAAGATTCATTGTGCTGCTTTAGTTGAACTTACTGAATTGGTAGGAAAAACAACAAAGCGTGAATATAATCACGAAACGCATGATGAAGAGTTAAGAAAAACACTTTGGGATAATTATTATCAGAAGTTTTATGACGTGGCGAAGTTGGGCAATCCAAGTAAATCAGGTCGTAGAGAATCTTTTAATGCCATCGAAGAAGAATATTTTGCCACTTTGCCAGAAGATACAACCGTGAGTAAGAGTTTGGCAAAATGGTATTTTCACGATATTGAAAAAGAAGCGGTTCGTCAGATGGTTTTAACGGAACGCTATCGTTTGGATGGTCGTAAGTTGGATGAAATTCGCCAAATTACGTGTGAGGTTGATTATCTTCCTTCACCACACGGTTCAGCCGTTTTCACTCGTGGAGAAACACAATCATTGACAACCGTTACATTAGGTACGAAAATGGACGAGCAAATCGTTGACCAAGCAATGGTTTCTGGTTACAATCGTTTCATGTTGCATTACAATTTTCCTGGATTTTCAACTGGTGAAGTGAAGCCAAACAGAGCTCCAGGACGTAGAGAAATTGGACACGGGAATTTAGCGATGAGAGCCATCAAAAAAGTATTGCCTTCTGATGCTGAAAATCCGTACACTATCCGAGTGGTTTCTGATATTTTAGAATCGAATGGTTCTTCGTCAATGGCTACAGTTTGTGCGGGTACATTAGCTTTGATGGATGCGGGAGTGAAGATTAAAGCACCTGTATCGGGTATTGCGATGGGATTAATCTCTGACCCTAAAACGGGTAAATATGCCGTTCTTTCGGATATTTTAGGTGATGAAGACCATTTAGGTGATATGGACTTCAAGGTAACTGGTACTGAAAATGGTATTACAGCTTGCCAAATGGATATTAAAGTGGATGGTCTTTCGTATGAAGTACTTACCGAAGCATTGCACCAAGCCAAACAAGGGCGTTTGCATATTTTAGGAAAGATGAAAGAAGCCATTGCTACACCGAGACCAGACTTGAAACCGCAAACACCAAGAGCGGTTGTAATCAAGATTATGAAGGAGCAAATTGGTGCCGTAATCGGACCGGGCGGTAAAGTTGTTCAAGATATTCAAAAACAATCTGGAGCTACCGTAACCATTGAAGAAAAACCAGATGGAGGTTACGTTTCAATTTTCTCTGCCAACAAAGAATCGATGGATAAAGCGGTTGGAATGGTGAAGGGTATTGTGATGATTCCAGAAGAAGGAGAAATTTATGACGGTGTTGTGAAATCTATCATGCCTTTTGGAGCTTTCGTAGAGTTCTTGCCAGGTAAAGACGGTTTGTTACACATCTCTGAAATTAAATGGGAAAGACTTGAAACGGTTGAAGGTGTTCTTCAAATTGGCGAGCAAATCAAAGTTAAGTTGATTGAGATAGACAAAAAAACTGGGAAGTATCGTTTATCAAGAAAAGCTCTTTTGCCAAAACCTGAAAAGAATGAGAACAAATCGTAAGGTTTAAACGTTATTCTTACAAATATTCACTACCAAACGATTAT
Source organism: Arcicella sp. (assembly GCA_025454855.1). Lineage (GTDB taxonomy): Bacteria > Bacteroidota > Bacteroidia > Cytophagales > Spirosomataceae > Arcicella. The sequence goes on along the minus strand of JALONS010000008.1, from coordinate 17,894 downwards.
AAAATGTGCTTTTTGTACTTATATAATTGTTTGGTTTTGTGCATCATACACAAAGTGTGAAATCAATACCATTTTCAAAGATTATATAATAGTAGAACGGTTTTTGTTAACCAACTAAAAAAATATGAGACAGCTAAAAATTAGTAAGCAGATTACTAACAGAGAAAGTCAGTCACTTGATAAGTATCTACAAGAAATCGGTAAGGTGGATTTATTGACACCAGAGGAGGAAGTTATTTTAGCTCAGAAAATTCGAGATGGAGACCAGTTATCATTGGAACGACTAACGAAAGCCAACCTTCGTTTTGTGGTTTCAGTAGCTAAACAATATCAAAATCAAGGACTTAGCCTCGGAGACCTAATCAATGAAGGGAACTTAGGTTTGATTAAGGCTGCACAACGCTTCGACGAAACTCGTGGTTTTAAATTTATATCTTACGCCGTTTGGTGGATTCGTCAGTCTATTCTTCAGGCTTTGGCGGAGCAATCACGTATTGTACGTTTACCTTTAAACCGTGTGGGTTCTTTAAATAAAATCTCGAAAACGTTTTCGGAATTAGAGCAGAAGTTTGAGCGTGAACCAACTCCCGAAGAATTAGCGGAGGTTTTAGAGATTTCTACTGGTGAGGTAGTAGATACGTTGAAAATATCAGGTCGTCATGTATCAATGGATGCTCCATTTGTGCAAGGAGAGGAAAATTCATTGTTGGACGTTTTGGAAAATGACGGTGAAGATAAACCAGATTCGGGATTGATTAATGATTCTCTTCGTAGAGAAGTGCAAAGAGCTTTATCAACCTTGACACAACGTGAGGCTGATGTAGTAACGTTATATTTTGGCTTGAACGGAGAACACGCTATGACTTTGGAAGAAATTGGAGAAAAATTCAATCTTACTCGTGAGCGTGTACGTCAGATAAAAGAAAAAGCCATTCGTCGTTTAAGACATACGTCAAGAAGTAAGGCTTTGAAGACTTATTTGGGATAGATTTTTTTGAGATAAAAACAGAACCGCCAATTAAAGATTTTTAATTGGCGGTTTTTGTTGTTTTGACATTTCGCTAAATGGTTCAATCAGGTTGATAATTCTCCCAATATTCTCTTGGCGTTACAATCTTAGTTTGTTTATAACTGGGAAAAGTAAAATCAGTTGTATTTCCAGTAATTACGAAATTGGCAGAACATTCGTCCGCAAGTTCCAAAATCATATTATCATCAGCGTCAGAAATTAAATCAAGTTTTATTGTTGGAAAATATTTTACAGATTTGGACTCTATATCAACTAATAAAGCCTCAGCCCGAGCGAAGAAGTTGGGGAATTTAGCAAACTTTTCTCTTGATAAAACTTCGTAATATTCAGCCATAAGTTCGTCTGAAACGCAAAGTATAATCTTTTCATCAATGAAAAGGTCGTAAAAAATTCGATAAGGATAACTTCGTTGAATAAGTGCTGAAACCATTACGTTGGTGTCAATTACGATTTTTTGCATTCTGTCTTACAGCTTTTACCTCGTTTGTGATTTCTTCCATGGTCATTTTTGAAAGCCCATATTTCTCTGCAAGTTCAATGCACTTATTCAAATTTTGGCGAGACAATTCTTTACTAATCATATCTACAAAATCAGTAAAAGTAAGATTGTTATTTTTTAACCCAAACTTGTTAAACTCAATATCTGATATTGTAACATTTAATGTTCTCATGATTTTATTTTTTTCTAAATTTAGGTAAATTGTTTTACTAATACAATCAACTTTTCTGAATGCGATACCTAATTTACCTCCCAAGTAATTTTTCCCTTAAAATTCCGTAATTTTGTATTTTGTTACAAAGAAATTAAAGATGAAAAAGAAAGTAGAAATTCTGTCCCCAGCCAAAAACCTTCTCCAAGGAATGGCCGCCATCAATGCGGGGGCAGATGCTGTATATATTGGAGCTCCGCAATTTGGAGCAAGAACAAATGCCACTAATTCGATAGATGATATTGCTGAATTGGTAAAATACGCCCATCTTTTCAAGGCAAAAGTTTTTGTAGTGGTTAATACTATCTTGTACGACAATGAATTGGAAACTTGTCGAAAATTGATTTACCAATTGTATGATATTGGTGTAGATGCTCTCATTATTCAGGATATGGCAATTATGGAGATGGATTTACCACCTATCGTCATTCATGCGAGTACTCAAGCAAACAACCGAGATGCCCAACACGTAAATTTTTTAGCGGACGCTGGTATGAAAAGGGTAGTTTTGGCAAGAGAATTAAACTTAGACCAAGTAAGGGAAATCAGTGAGGCTACGGATGTGGAACTGGAGTTTTTTGTGTCGGGAGCGTTATGCGTTTCTTTCAGTGGGAATTGCTATATGAGCGTAGCTAACGGAGAGCGAAGTGCTAATCGTGGTTCTTGTGCCCAGAATTGTCGTTTGCCGTATCAGTTGATTGATGGAACGGGTAAAACCTTGATTGCCAATAGCCATTTATTATCCATCAAAGATTTAGATTTGAGTGACCAACTTCCTAATCTCATAGAAGCGGGTGTTACTTCTTTTAAAATTGAAGGACGACTGAAAGATATTGTTTACGTAAAAAATAACACCTCTTTTTTACGCAAAAAATTAGATACCTTTTTAGCTAATAATTCTGGAAAATACCAAAAGGCATCGTCTGGACGAACATTCTATAATTTTGAACCAGAAATGGATAGAAGTTTTAATAGAGGTTATACCGATTATTTTGTTAATAAACGAAAAGAAAAAATAGGCTCGTGGGAAAGCCCAAAATCTCAAGGGCAGTACATCGGTAAGTTATTGGAGGTAAAAGCCAATGGATATGTGATTGAGAATTTTGAGAAACTTAATAATGGAGATGGCTTGTATTTTTTGAATGAAGACGGTGTAGCCGATGGAGCTCAAATTAATATCATCGTCAATGATGTTGTAGTGCCTAATACCTTTAAGCCTTTGCCCATTGGTACGGTCATTTATAGAAATTCGGATGCTGAATTTAATAAAATGGTTGAAAAAGAGAACAGTGCGGTAAGGAAAATTGGGGTTTCTCTCCATTTTACAGAAATAAATGAAGGCTTTCAATTAGTAGCCATAGACGAAGATGGGCATCAAAGTAGTATGACTTTGATTTCTGAGAAAGAATTGGCTAAAAGTCAAGAGTCCGTAATTCCGAATATTAAAAAGAATTTGGGTAAAACGGGTAATACGCCTTTTATAGTGGATAGCATTGAAGTAGTGTTGAACGATAATTGGTTCTTGCCCATTTCTAAAATTAACGAAATCAGACGTGAAGTTTTAGAGCAGTTAATTGATGTGCGAGTTCGTGAATATCACCGAGAGGAGTTTCAGATACAAAAAACAGAGCATCCTTATCCCGTTCAGAAACTTGATTTTATGTACAATGTTTCTAATAAAATGGCAAGAGCTTTTTATAAAAGACACGGAGTAACTGAAATAGAGAAAGCATTTGAATTGCAGTGGGACCCAGGAAAAGCAAGAGTAATGAGTACAAAATACTGCGTAAAGTATGAATTGGGAAAATGTGCCAGATTTCAAAGAGAAACGATGGGAGAGAAGTTAGTAGAACCACTAACATTAAAACACGGTGAAAATGAATACAAACTAAAATTCAACTGTAAGCCTTGTGAGATGGAAATTTGGGAAAAAGATGCGGAGTTAGAATTTATAGATGAAGACGAGCAAATGGGGTATGTGGGACGAAGATAATTAAACCTCTGATTTTACAGATTCTACGGATTTACACAGATAAAATATAAAAATCAGTGTAAATCTGTCGAATCCGCAAAATCAGTGGTCTAAGTCTTTTGATACCTCACCACCTCAACCCCAAATTTTCTCAAAAACTCCACGCCTTCATCTTTGCTAATCCCTTTGTATTCTGCATAGGAATTGAGGTAAACAACCTTAGCAATTTTCATACTGTAAATAATTCTGGCACAGGCAATACAAGGCGAAAGCGTTACATAAATGGTTGAGCCTTCGATGGATGAACCATTTTTGGCTGCGTACAAAATGGCATTTTGTTCGGCGTGCAGTGCTAAAGAACAACTACCTTTTGAATCTCGCTCACAACCATCAATCGGAAATTCTTCGTCGCAGTTGTGCGTACCTGCGGGCGGTCCGTTATAACCAATGGATATGATTCGAGTGTCACGGGTTAATACTGCTCCCACTTGAGCTTTTATACAATGGGAACGTTTGGCAAGATTTACTGCCAGTTCCATATAAATATCATCAAAGGCTGGTTTCATTTTTGGGTTAATGAGGTTATGAGTTTAAGGTTTATGAGTGATATATAAATGAAAGTCTATGAGTTTATCTCATCAACTCACAGACTTTAAACTCGTAAACTCTCTCAATGTTGAACTCCTCCAACTCCGTGTACATGACCATGGTCAAGTTCTGACTGAGTAGCATCTCTTACACCCAAAATTGTACCTTTAAAAAACATTTCTTTATCAGCTAAAGGGTGGTTGAAATCCATTCTTACAAATGCTTCTTCAACTGCTAAAACTCTGCCATTCAATTGATTACCTCGGTCGTCGGTCATGGGCAAGAAATTTCCGACCTCCAACATCTCAGGTACATATTCACCATCTACTTTGAAAATTTCTTTGGGTAACTCCACTACCGCCGTTTGGTCGTATTCACCGTATCCATCTTCAGCGGGAATTGAGAATTCAAACGTATCACCCACAGCCAATCCTTCAATATTTTCTTCAAAGGCTTCGGGAAGACCACTCAATCCCTGAATAAATGCCATTGGGTCTTCTTGCTCAACGGTTTCAATTAGCTCTTTCTCTCCAGCGGCATCGGTTACGGTCAATTCATACATCAACGTAACAACTTTTTCATTGGTAATCTGCATTCTATTAAGTTTTAAATTATGATACGCTAAGTTAAGCATAAGCACTAAAAAGGTAACGGTTTTTTAGTAACTTTATACTCAAATATTGAAAATTGTACTTTGAACTTCTTAGCACATACATATCTTTCTGGTGAAAACGACGACCTCAAAATTGGTAATTTCTTAGGCGATTTTGTAAAAGGTCGTTTGAATAAACTGTCTCAAAATCAATATACCGAAGGTATTATAAAGGGCATTGCACTGCACCGTGAAATTGATTATTTTACTGATAATCACCCAATTGTGAAGAAAAGTATTGACCGACTCCAGCCCAAATATCATAAATTCTCTGGGATTGTCATCGATATGTTTTATGACCATATTTTAGCCAAAAACTTTCATCTTTATTCTCAGATTTCTTTAGAAAATTACAGTCAAAACTTTTATCAACTGTTGGAGATTCGGAAAAAGGAAATTCCTGAAGCTATGGAGAGAATGGTGAAGTCGATGGTAAAAAGAAATTGGTTTTTGAGTTATGCGGGTTATGAAGGTATTGAGTGGTCGTTGCAAGGTATTTCTAAACGATTGAGTTTTAAGTCGGGAATTGAGAATGCTGTGGAAGAATTACGTAATGATTACGATTTATATGAGGCTGAGTTCAACCAGTTTTTTCCAGAAATTATCAAGCATTGCCAGCTTCATTACCATTAGTTGATTTTCATATAAATGCCCTAATACTAAGCCCTACATATTTATGCCCAAGTCTGCTGCTGAAATTCTCAAAGATTTAAAGAAAAAAAGTTACGCTCCTTTGTACCTTCTACACGGTGACGAACCTTATTACCTTGATAAAGTAGCTGATTTTATCGAAGAAAACGCCCTTTCGCCCGCTGATAGAAGTTTCAATCAATTTATTTTTTTTGGTAAAGATTTAACCATCCCTGCTTTGCTTGCCAATGCCAAACGATTCCCGATGATGGCAGAACGCCAGTTGGTGATGGTAAAAGAAGCCCAAGCCTTGCAAGGTTTGGAACAAAAAGAAATGCAAGTAGCTTTGGAGAATTACATCAAAAATCCGTTGCCTTCCACTATTTTGGTTTTGGTGTTTAAAACTTCCGCCGATGAAAGAAAGTCATGGGTGAAGACCTTTGATAAAGTGGGTCTTGTAATGCCTTCAAAAAAACTATACGATAATAAATTACCTGATTGGATTTTGGAGTATTGTCATGAGAACGGCTTGAAAATCAGCAGGAAAGCGATTGAAATGCTGGTTGAAAACGTCGGGAATGACTTAAAAAGATTAGCCTCTGAAATTGATAAAATAAAACTTAATCTTCGGATTGATGAAGAAATCAACGCTCAGGTGGTTGAGCGTTACGTAGGAATTAGCAAGGAGTATAACTATTTTGAATTTCAGAAAGCACTCATAAATCGTGATGTATTGAAAGCCAATCAGATTGTTAATTTTTTTGCGGCAAATCCAAAAGATAATCCACTGGCACCCATTGTATTATTACTGTATAATTTCTTTTCAAAAGTATTATTGACTCACGCAACACCCGATAAGTCAGAAAGGAATTTGGCGGCTGTTTTGGGAGTAAATCCATTTTTTACTAAAGATTACTTACAAGCCATCAGAAGCTATAACTTGGCTAAAGTGGTACAAATTTTAGGAGAAATAAAAAGATTAGACTTAAAATCAAAAGGGGTAGAAAGTGGTTCATTATCTGACGGGGAAGCACTAAGAGAAGCAACCTTTAGGATTTTACACTGATTTTATTGTTAATAGAAACCATCAAATGGAGTTTTTCTGCAAATATTTGAATTTGGTTTGTAGAATATAATCGGCATCTTCATCACCCAATTCTACGGCTCTTCTAAAATCATTAATTGCGTTTTCAGCTTGACCGATGCAGTAACGAGCCATACCACGCCAGCGTAATGCTACGGGGTTTTCACTTCTATAATACCAGTCGGCTTTATCAAATTCTAAAAATGCCTTATCGTATTCTTCCAAGTGATACAAAACTTTTCCCTTTAAGATGTAGGTTTCCGCTACAGTATTATCAAAAGAAATTGATTGCTCAAAATCGTAAAGAGCGGAATAGTAATTCTCTAATTGTAAATTGGCTTTTCCCCTCAAAAGATACGCTTTGGAAGATTTAGGGAAATATTTTAATCGCTCTGTGAAATAAATTTGGGCTTGGCTGTACTGTTTTTCTTGGAGCAAACGCTCGCCGTCTTCCAACTTTTCACGGTCACGGAAGCTGTAAAATTTTGTCTCTAACCAGTTGAAAAACATAATGGTTAGCACAAACGGTAAAAAGAAAAGTAACAGTAACCACTCCATAGTAAATTATAATTGCTCAAGTTCAATCTTCATTTTTTTAGGTAAAGAATCCACCACCAAGTCATAAGAATGGTCGGTAAGTTCTTTCAATTGGTTGCTGGAAGTCCTTTCTGCGTTGAGAGTATTCCAGTGTTTTTTATTCATGTGATAGCCTGCGGTTATGTAATCAAACTCTTCACGGAGTTGAATCGCTTTATCAGGGTCACATTTGAGATTAACAGAGAAAATCTCGCTTTCAAGCGAGGTGAGGGCGAATATTTTGCCCATTACTTTGTAAACTAACGTATCAGGACCAAATGGAAGCTCTTCGCTGACACCTCGTTTGGATAAACAGTACTCTCTAAATTCTTCAATATTCATTTTATCTAAAAAAAGCACGGTATATCATCACGCACAAACAAAATAAAAACATCAAAATTGATATTTTATTGATGGTGTGCATGGTTTTGATATTAAAGTTACTGGGTTTTGAGGAATCTTGTTTCCCAAAAACTCTAAAAAAGTAGCTGAATGCTTCTCCTAATTTGAATTGGTCTTTGAATCTGGACATAATGATATGTTTTGAGCCTTTGATTAGGCATTAAAATTTTATGATTATCAATACCTGTTTTCTAAAGATGGTAAAAAATCTTCTGGCAAGGTAAGACTACGCAAATGCTACCTCTTGTTGTACTGGTTCAAACCAAACGCCATCTTCTTTGATTATTTCTATTAATTCATCCACTGCATTATCAGCGTGTACTGATTTTTTTACCACGTTTTGCCCTCGGTACAACGCAATTTTATCTTTACCCACACCCACATAACCGTAATCAGCGTCAGCCATTTCTCCCGGTCCATTCACTATACAGCCCATGATACCAATTTTTACTCCTTTCAAATGTTCGGTTCGTTTCCGAATCATCGCAGTCGTTTCTTGCAAATCAAAAAGAGTTCTACCGCACGACGGACACGAAATATATTCGGTTTTACTCATGCGTGTGCGGGCTGCTTGCAAGATTCCAAATGCTGTTGAGTTGTAACTTTTTGCCGAAGTTAAAAGTTTAGATTTTTCATTTATTTCTGGTAAGGCAAGTAAAATGCCGTCGCCCAAGCCATCAATCAACAATCCACCGCAGTCAGTTGCGGAAAATAATTGGAAATCACTTTCTGCCAATATGGGATACTGCCTTAAAATTACGACTGGGCAGGTAATTTTATGTTCAATTAGTTCAAAGAATAATCTTCGTAACTCTGGCATCGCATGGGCGTTGTCCGTGCGTATGACCAGTACGACATTTTTCTCAATCTTTAGTTTTTCAGATAAAGAATCAGTCCAATCTGCGAGAGATACCTCAACAAAGTTTAAAGTTGGGTGAATTTCTTCAGCGGATAAATATGTTGAAAGCGTTAATAACGGGTATGAATTCTGTTTATTTTCGATGCCTTTCCATACTTCAAAATCAAGAATTTGTTTCAAGCCCATGGGCAACATATAAGGTGCTTCATTTTTACCCGTGTAAAGATAATCCGCACCTAAATCATTCATTGTCCATTTATCTGGCAATGGCAAATAAAAATGCCCAATCGGTTTTAAGTCTTCATGTTCTGAAACATTGATTTTTGAATAGTCTGCAATGACTCTTGGTACATTGTGTCCTCCAAAATTAGCGACTTCATGGGTTTGTCTTCTGAAATATTGGAAAGGATTAATTGGAGAATCAAAGTTCGACGTAGAATGTTCGGTATTATCTAAACGAACATAGAATTTTGGTATTGGCTTAGATTTATTTTCACGATTAGTATAGCGGTCTATCAAAGCCTTAGCAACTGGAGCTTCAAATTCAGGGTCTTCCGTCAAAGAAACTCTCACGGTATCGCCCAAACCATCTTCTAATAAAGTCCCAATACCAACGGCTGATTTAATTCTACCGTCTTCACCTTCACCCGCTTCGGTCACTCCCAAATGTAATGGATACGGTTTCAGAGATTCTTCTTGTAGCTTTTTACATAATAGTCGATAAGCCTCTACCATTACTTGCGTGTTTGACGCCTTCATCGACAATACAATATTATGGTAGTTTTCGTCTTCACAAATCCTGAGAAACTCAAGAGCTGATTCCACCATTCCGAGTGGCGTATCACCGTATCTACTTAAAATTCTATCGCTCAAAGAACCATGATTCGTTCCTATTCTCATGGCAGTTCCGTATTCTTTGCAAATTTTTACTAAGGGTAAAAACTTTTCACGAATTCTATCCAATTCCGCTTGGTATGATGCTTCGGTATAATCAATAGTTTCAAAACGTTTTTTATCAGCATAATTCCCAGGATTGATTCTCACTTTTTCTACTAAACGAGCGGCTAATTCAGCAGCATTGGGCGTGAAATGTATATCAGCAATCAGCGGAACGCTGTAACCTCTTGTTCTTAATTCTTTTCTGATATTGTCTAAATTCTGAGCCTCTTTTACCGAAGGAGCGGTAATTCGCACGTATTCACAACCAGATTCTATCATTCTAATGGTCTGTTCCACCGAACCCAAAGTGTCCATGGTATCAATCGTAGTCATTGATTGTACTCTGATGGGATAATCTGAACCCATCGGTAAATCTCCGATGTTTACCGTGATGGTTTTTCTTCTGGAATATTCCGTTAATGAATTAGCGTAACGATTGCCGTTTTCGATAAGGTTTACTATTTGAGAATTATTTGACATTCTAAAAGGATATTTAAAGAAAAGATTGCAAAGAAATGCAATAAAGGTACAAAGGTAAAAAAATACCCCGACAAACTTATAACGCTTGTCGAGGTAGATTGGTTGTGAATTTATCCGTTAAAAATCTCCGAATGTATCAATCAGGTATTTTTGTACGATTGAAATATCACCTTTTGATGTCAAATCGGGTACATTTTCTTCTACGGGAACAGTTATGACTTTTTGGGTATTTTCTCTTGCCATTTTCATAACTGCACTGGGTAGTTCACGTTCATTCCTAACAGGATTGAAGGGTTCTTTACGCACATACTCCAAAATATCGTCGTAATTAAAATGGAACACATTCATATTTACGCCTATTTTTCCTTTAGCATCCCGAGCCGATTCAATTTGTTCGTCGTTAGGTTTTTCAATAATTTCTATTAGAAAATTATCACTATCCGCTCTAATAACTGCGAATGCTTTAACTCGTTCTGGTTCAACGCCCAGAGCGATACTTTCATAAGAAACTACGGCGTTTTGTACTGGATTTTCCTTTAATAAAGTTAAAACATTTACCGAATATAAATTATCAGAGTTACAAACCGTAAATCTTTCTCCTTTCCATTCAGGTGTCTGTTCCAATGCTTGTTGAATAGCATCGGCAGTACCTGCGGGCTTTTCACGGTCGGGAGCAATTTGTTGAGTTGCATATTTAAATGTCATTCCCCAAGCCTTGCCATCTTCTACTAATTTATCGTAATAAGGCTTGGTTACTTCGTCTTTAGGGTTTTTTAAGATAAGTACCTCATTATAACCAGCTAAATGAGCATTGAAAATAAGATAATCCATAAAAGGGCGACCATCTTTACCTACGCCAATCATCCCTTTTGGTAGTGTATTTGCCTGTTGCACTAAGGTTGAATCAAGGCTTTCTGAACCTTCTACTTTTTTCATTCTTGACGACATTCCGCCCGCCATGATTAATAATTTTGCCATTAAATTCAGTTATTTGTTTTCTATTTTTGTTCCTTCGTCAATGGTAATAATATAGGCTTTACCACCTTCATTTTCAATCGCTTGTGCTACTTTCTCTGGATTATCAGGGGCATACACAAACATACAACCGCCACCCCCTGAGCCGTTTATTTTTCCACCAATAGCCCCAGCATCAAGTCCTGCATTCAACATTCTATCAATTTTGGGAGTAGAGATTTTTAATTTATCTCTCAAATTGTCTTGATGTTTATTTAGTAAACTACCAAATTCTGCTTTATCAACTAAAGGACTATCAAACAAAGATAATGCTCTTTTGAGTATATCTCTATTATCTATATTCGCCTCAATTAGTTCTATTTCCTCAGGGTCTAAGAAACTGTTAAAGCCCTCAATATCAGTCATGCTGGCGGTAAACAATGAAAAGTCTGGGTGTTTTGCTTTAATTTTTTCTACTGCGTTCAAAACGCCCCCTTTAACACGTTTTAAAATCCCAATGGTATCTTTGGGTTCTTTGGAATCGCCTAAAATAAATGTTCCGTGCGGAGGCTTGAGGGTTGTAACTGCGATTTTTGGAGTTGATGCCAAATAAATGACATTCCCGATGGCGGTCGAATAATGATCCATCATACCGCCTGCTTCTTTAAACTCTACAATTTCTGCTTGATAGGCTATTTCTGCAATTTCTGAGGGGGAAAGTTGTTTCGGATTCTCTGCCACCAATGATAAAAAATGAATCCAGTTTGCTAATAAGGCGGAGGAACTGGACGTTCCCGAATTAATAGGAATATTGCCCTTAACGGTACATTCCAAGCCTTGCGAGAATTCATAACCCTTTCTTTGCAAAATATTCAAAGCGGCTTTAAAATAGTCTCTGCGATGCGTGTAAGGCATTTCAGAGAAAATCTTAAACTTTTGCTCTCGCTTGATGTCTGGCAAATGAATAATAGCTTCGTTCTGAAATGACTGCGACCCCGTTATACTGACTCTGCGGGAAATAGCGGCAGCAATCACAGGAAGCCCCAAGTAATCTTGATGTTCTCCGAATAAACAAATTCTTCCAGGCGTTGATACGGTAATCTCTTTTTTCATTAAGGTCGGCAATAAATTACTGCAAAATTAAAGGTTTTTATGAAATTTTGTTAGATAACTCGAAAATTGAAAGTTGAACGATGATTCTTAATACTCATCGTTTAAGGCAAAGATAGGTTTGTTAGTCTTCCATTTTCCACGAGTAAAATCTGGTATTGGTATCGGAGCTGAACCTTTGGTAATGGATTCTTCAGATAGTGGACTAATGGCTGACCACGCCGCAGCATCATACACGTCAACTGGCGGAGCAACTTTCCTTTTGATTGATTCGATAAAAGCACGAATAACAAAAAAGTCTATTCCTCCGTGACCTGCATTTTCAGCACTTTGAGCGTGTTTTTTCCACAGTGGATGGTCATATTTTTCCTGATATTCCTTGAAATCATCCCAAGTGTGAGGTTTTTTGCTGATACCCTCTAAATAAATGTGATTACCGTCATTCATCCAAAGTCCGTTGGTGCCTTGAACTCTAAAGCCCAACGAGTAGGGGCGTGGTAAGTTGGTATCGTGTGAAATCATGATGGTTTCACCGTTCGCACACTTGATGTTGGTGGTTACAATATCACCTAATTTGAAGTTTACTTTTGCGTTTGGATGATTCTCACCTCCGTTTTTAACAATATAATTATGCAAGCCCATCGCCTTGGTGGCGATAGAAGTGAGGTACAAAAATTGATTTCCCCTGTTAATATTTAGCATCTCAGCTACGGGTCCCAATCCATGAGTTGGATATAAGTCTCCGTTTCTATCCACCGAATGTTGGGTTCGCCAACGAGCTTCTGAAATGGCTTTTTCGCCAAATTCTACACCACCACCGTAGTATTTTTTCCCGTCGTTAAATTTTACTTCTCTCAAATCGTGTTGATAGCCACATTGAGTATGGAGCAAATCCCCGAACATATTCATTCTTACCATGTTTAAAACCGCCATGATGTCTCGGCGATAACAAACATTTTCGAGTATCATACAATGAGAACCTGTTTTTTCAAAAGTATCTACCAAATCCCAAGATTCTTGTAAGGTTACCGTTGCCGAAACTTCTACTCCAGTGTATTTTCCAGCTTTCATAGCTGCCACTGCCATCGGTACGTGCCATTCCCAAGGGGTTGCAATGATGATTCCATCCAAATCGTCCCGTTTAACCATGTTTTCAAAATCACGGTCTCCCTTTTTATACAGGGCTGGTTCTTTACGACCTTTACCTTTAATGAGTGAAATGGTTTTGTCAAGTTCGGTTTGGTTGATGTCACAAATAGCATTTATCTCGACATCATCCCTAAACAAAGCCTGTTCTACGTGATTTCTACCTCGGAGTCCAACGCCAATAAACCCTAACCTTACTTTTTTATCTTCTGGTTTTTTGCCAAATATAACATTAGGAATAGCCAATGAAGCGGTACTGGCAAGGGCTGATTTTTGAATAAATGCTCGTCTTTGCATAGTTACTTATTTGAAATTGTTAGTTGATGATACACAGAAATTAATTTTCTGTTAAGTTACAAGACTTTTTTGAACTACTATCGTTTCAATAATGTTTTTTGAGTGATAATAGATACTTTTGGGATTGTTTAATTATTTTTTCATTTTGTTAAACAAAATGAAACATTTTTTAAAATAGTTTGTTCTATTATTTGAATAACAACTCGCAGATTTAGTTTAAGAGTGTTGCTGACAACCTTTCAGACGGCTTTTAAACTTGGAGACTAAATCCCCGAATGATTGTCTCGGTTCATGGCAAATTAGCTAATTGTCATTTTGAACAATTGATTTTCACAAAATTTAAGGAAACGCATGATACCAAACAAAGTGGCGGTGTTCAGAAAAGAGCATTTTAATGCAGCACACCGTCTGAATAATCCGAATTGGTCGGATGAGAAGAATGAGCGTGTTTATGGGAAATGTAACAACTATAATTACCACGGACACAACTATGATTTAATTGTACAAGTCACGGGTGAAATAGACCCAGAAACAGGCTATGTGATGGATATGAAAGTCCTGAGTGATTTGATAAAAAAGGAAGTATTAGACAAATTTGACCACAAAAATCTTAATCTTGACACCGAAGAGTTTAGTAACTTAAATCCATCCGCTGAAAATATTGCCATCGTAATTTATGACAAACTACGAGATAAAATCAAAACAAACTTTGACCTTAAAATAAGACTTTATGAAACAGAACGAAACTTTGTTGAATACCCTATTGGTTGATGACAACAAAAAAATAATATTTACTGATGAAGAAATTGGCGACGAACATATCATGACATCAGTAGATACACCCATGAGAGAGGATGCTTTTGAGATGAGTGATGAAGAGAAAATAGCTCAAATTGAATATCATTTTCGTCAAATCATGGAAACGTTAGGTTTAGATCTCACAGACGATTCGTTGAAAGGTACACCTAAAAGAGTAGCCAAAATGTACGTAAAAGAAATATTTAGTGGTCTCGACCCCAAAAATATGCCTTCGGTTGCTCTTTTTGACAACAAATACCAATACAATGAAATGTTGGTTGAAAAAAATATTTCATTTTACTCCAACTGTGAACACCACTTTGTACCCATTTTCGGGAAAGCTCACGTGGCTTACATTGCTAACGGACAAGTAATTGGTTTATCGAAACTCAATAGGATTGTACAGTATTTTGCGAAACGTCCACAAGTGCAAGAACGTTTAACGATGCAGATTGCCAAAGAATTGCAAAAAATATTGGGTACTGAAGACATTGCCGTGATGATTGATGCCAAGCACTTATGCGTAGCGTCCAGAGGTGTAAAAGATGATACTTCTTCTACCATTACGAGTTATTACGGAGGAAAATTTCAAGAAGAAGCTACCAAAGCTGAATTTCTGAAATATATCAGTTAGTTTAAAACTCAAAACATTCAAAAGCATCTAAGGTTTAAATCTTAGATGCTTTTTCATTTTATTCACTTTAAATTATAAGTTATGTCAAAAAATATTTTAGTAGTTGGTGCGAGTTCAGGAATTGGGTACGAAATTGCAAAATCATTAATTTCTAAGGGAAACACCGTATTTTCAGCTTCTCGAAACCAGCCCGATATAGCAGGAGTAACTCATGTTTCTTGGGATGCTCAAAACCCTGATGGTGCTGCTTTTGCAAGTCTTCCTGATACTATTGATGGATTAGTTTATTGCCCTGGTACGATTAATCTCAAACCTTTCCATCGCCTCAGTCAGGATGATTTTAAAAATGATTTTCAATTAAATGTATTGGGTGCTATCTCTGTAATTCAAACGTTGTTACCCAAGTTAAAAAAATCAGATAGTGCATCCGTTGTGCTTTTTAGTACTGTTGCCGTGAAGGTAGGAATGGGTTTTCATGCCTCAGTTGCTGCATCCAAAGGAGCCATTGAAGGATTAACGCTCTCTTTGGCAGCAGAATTAGCTCCCGCTAAAATTAGAGTAAACTGTGTTGCTCCTTCGCTTACCGATACCCCTTTAGCTAAAAATCTCTTGTCTTCTGATGAGAAGAAAGAAGCATCCAATAAACGTCATCCCATTGGTCGTTACGGGACATCTGCAGATATTGCCAATATCTCAACTTTCCTACTGGGTGATGAAGCAAGTTGGATTACTGGACAGATTTTTGGAGTTGATGGAGGAATGGGTTCATTAAAGATGATGTAGTGGATGCTGCCAAATTGGGGTTGAAAATACCGTTCACAAAATATTTGTAAGTTTTCATCCTAATATTTTATACATCATCAAAGTTTTGTTTACTTTGGTGATGTTATTTCATCTTTAAATCCAATTCTAATGAGCTTTGTAATATTTTTCGTCATTTTGGCGGTAGTTATTTTGTATTTATCAATCGTGATTGTTAATCAAGGTACGGTGGCTGTCATTACTGTTTTTGGGAAGTATCAACGAGTAATGACACCAGGTTTAAATTTCAAGATTCCCTTTATTGAGTTTATTTTTCGAAGAATATCCATTCAAAATCGTTCCATAGAACTTGACTTTCAAGCCATTACTTCCGACCAAGCCAACGTAAATTTTAAAGCCATGTTGGTTTATTCAGTGTTGAGCCAAGAGGAGGTTGTTATTAAAAATGTGGCATTCAAATTTATGGATGAGCGTTCTTTTTTACAGGCACTTATCCGTACCGTTGAAGGCACAATCCGTGCTTTTGTGGCTACTAAAAAACAAGCGGAGGTTTTGGGATTGCGAGGAGAAATTGTACTACACGTGAAAGATGAATTAGATAATACGCTCGAAGAATGGGGGTATCACTTGATTGATTTACAATTAAATGACATTGCTTTTGATGAATCAATCATGCGTTCAATGGCTCAGGTGGTAGCTTCAAACAATTTGAAAGCGGCGGCAGAAAACGAGGGACAGGCTTTGCTAATCACCAAAACCAAAGCCGCTGAAGCCGAAGGAAATGCGATTAGAATTTCGGCAGAAGCCGAGAAAGTGGCTTCTCAACTGCGTGGACAAGGCGTTGCATTGTTCCGTGAGGAAGTTGCCAAAGGGATGGCAGAGTCTGCCAAAGTGATGTCTGAGGCTAACTTGGATGCTTCGTTAATATTATTTTCTATGTGGACTGAAGCCGTGAAGCATTTTGCCGAGCAAGGTGAAGGAAACGTAATATTCTTGGATGGTTCAACCGAGGGAATGGAGAAAACCATGAAACAAATTATGGCAGTTCAAGAATTGAAACGCACATAAGATTATTCTAATAATATTTGTTTTACTAAATCAAATCGTTCCTCTGTCAGCAAATGACCGTTTTGTGGCAATAAAAACAATCTTCTCGGAGCATTTTTCAATACAGAATCTACAAAGTGACCATTTGACGGTTCAATAATCCAATCTTTACCGCCCTGTAATATGGTTACAGGGCATTTTATTTTTTGCCAATCAGGTAATAATTTTCTCAAACTTTCTGGATGGGCAAACTTTTCATCACTTGCCCTGTTGGCGTACTTTGGTAAAAAAAAACGTACAAACTTAGTATTGACTGGTTTGGAGAACCACCAAAATTTTTCTTTGGTAGGGTCACAGGCAGGAGCAACTAAAATTAATCTATCAACCCTACTGGGGTGTTCTACTACTAATTTAGCGGCTATAGCCGCACCATATGACCGACCAACTACGGTATATTTAGACTGACTTTTGAGCGAGAACAAAGGACTTATTGCCTGAGCGTGAAGGGTTATATCAGTCAAATTTCCATTCGATTTATTATACCCAGAACGGTCGGGGGCGATAACTTCAAAACGATTTAAAATTTCTTTATCATTAAAAAAATCCTTGTAGCCGAACCATGCTCCTGGTGCTCCATGAATTAATAATAAAACTGATTTCAGAGAGTCAGATTTGCTGTGGGCATAATGAATTTTATAGCCAAGTGTATCAGTATATGAGAAGGCAGGAAGTGGAGGTTTCTCAGTATAATATTTAAGAATGGAAGCATCATTCATTTTGAAGGCTTGCATACAGGATTCTAAAGATGATATTCCCAGAAAAAAAGTAATACACAAAATCGTTAGCTTGAAAGCGTTTTTCATGGTTAAGTTTAGCAATAATTAAGCAGAGAATGAAATACAATGACTTTCCCAATTTTTTTTATAGACCTTAATGGGTTTTAGTTGTAGAATGTATTATTCTACCATCCAAAGGTCGCTTTCTTTCAAATATAAGAACTTATCATCCCAAAAAACTCGTTTCCAAATATCTTTACCTCCAATAATATTTAATCGATGTCCTTTCTGAACAACTTCTACAATTTCAGCTCCTGCTGAAGGTTCTATCCTCAAATAAACATTATCGTGATTGATGATACCTTGATGATATTTATCGGGAAGATTTAATACTAATCCCACACCAAATAAATAGATAATTAAGAAAACCTTTTGGTTCAACGGAATG
>JALONS010000125.1 GCA_025454855.1 Arcicella sp. | reverse complement strand
TAAATACCCAAGTAAAGTCTTAACTGGAATGTTAGTAGCCATAGTCTCAATTTTTAGCATACTAACTTAACCATTTTTGACGTTTCGGACAATAGTGGTGCTGAACCCCAAACCTTAACCATACTACGAGCCAATCAGCTTAATCCAAAATTTTGGAATCTCAAATTGAGCGGTGCAAATAAATCCAAAATACCAGTTCTAATTTCCAGTAAAACAGGAAATACCACTGAACTGATGTTCAATTCCTTAGCAGAAATAAAAGATTTCATTTTTTGGCTCAAAGCAAAGTTTGTTGCTCAGAAAGATGCCAATGGCAAAACCTATATGGATATTGCTAACGGATATAAACTGCTAATGCCTAAAGATTTTAATACAATTGATGAATTACAAATAAGAATACACTAACACCATGAATAACCCCATCAGCGAAAACGAAATAGAACAAATTGCCATCAGTTACCTACAAAGTATGGGTTATACCTACTTGGTAGGTACTGATATTTCGCCCGATGGTGAACACCCCGAAAGACAATATAATGATGTAGTGCTGGTTACTCGCTTCCGTGATGCCATAGATAAACATAACCCTACTCTCAGTCAAAATGCCAAAGAAGATGCCCTCAAAAAAGTATTGCGGACTGATAGCCCCAACGGTTTAATTAATAATGAGACCTTTCATAAATATCTCATAGAAGGCGTAGAAGTGGAAGTTCGCACCCAAGACGGTATTCGTGGAGAGAAAGTATATCTCGCCAATTTTGACCAAGCAGAGCAAAATGAGTTTTTGGTAGTCAATCAATTTACGGTGATAGAGGGCAATCAGAATAAACGTCCAGATATAATTTTGTTCATCAACGGCTTGCCATTAGTCGTGATTGAAATAAAAAATGCCACCGATGAAAACGCAACCGTAAAAGCTGCCTTTAACCAGCTACAAACCTACAAACAAACTATTCCATCGTTATTTACTTACAACGAATTATTGATAGTGAGCGATGGTTGGGATGCTCTTTGCGGCACTATAACAAGCGATTGGGGACGTTTTATGAGTTGGAAAACCAAAGATGGCAGCACAACCGCAGATACCCTACAACCTCAAATGGAAGTGATGTTTATGGGTATGTTGAATAAACAGACACTCATGGATTTGATTCATCATTTCATCGTGTTTGAAAAAAGCAAAGACAAAACCCTAAAAAAAATAGCAGCATATCATCAATATTATGCCGTAAATAAAGCTGTAACAACTACAAAAATAGCCTCAGCCGAAAGTGGAGACCGCAGAGCAGGAGTTGTGTGGCACACACAAGGAAGTGGCAAAAGTCTAAGCATGGTTTTCTATACGGGTAAATTGGTTCTGGCATTAGAAAACCCCACCATTGTTGTCCTAACTGACCGCAACGATTTGGACGACCAACTGTTTGAAACATTTAGCAATTGCCAGCAACTTTTACGCCAAGCACCCCAACAAGCTGAAGACATAAAACACCTGAGAACCCTACTTAATGTGGCTTCGGGTGGTATTGTGTTTACGACCATTCAGAAGTTTATGCCCTTTGAGACGGATATTATTCATAGTGAAAATACCCTCAAAGAGTCGAGTGTGGAATACATTGGAGCAGAAATAAAAGCACTCAGTAACCGTAAAAATATTGTGGTTATTGCCGATGAAGCACACCGTAGCCAGTACGATTTTTTAGATGGTTTTGCTAAATATTTAAGAGATGCCTTGCCCAATGCTTCGTTTATAGGTTTTACAGGAACACCCATAGAAGGCTCAGACCGTAACACACAAGCAGTTTTTGGCAATTATGTAGATATTTATGATATTCAACAAGCCGTGAACGACAGAGCAACCGTTCCTATTTTTTATGAAAGTCGCTTGGCAAAGGTGCATTTTGAAGAAACAGAAAAGGTGAATCTGGATGAACAGTTTGAAGAACTAACCGAAAGCGAAGAACTCACCAACCGCCAGCAATTAAGGGCTAAATGGACAAGGTTAGAAGCCATTGTGGGCAATGAAAACCGTATTAGGAAAATTGCAGAAGATTTAGTGTATCACTTTGAACAACGTAATGCGGTTTTAGACGGCAAGGCAATGATTGTGTGCATGAGCCGTAGAGTTTGTGTAGAGCTGTACGAAGCTATTACCAAGATAAGACCAAACTGGCATTCAGACGATGACGAAAATGGAACGATAAAAGTGATAATGACGGGTTCTTCAAGTGATGCCTTGCACCTGCAAGCCCATATACGCAACAAACCCAAACGAAAAGCCATTGGCGAGCGATTGAAAAACCCTACCGATAGTCTAAAATTGGTCATTGTTAGGGATATGTGGCTTACGGGTTTTGATGCACCCTGTTTGCATACGTTATATGTGGATAAACCCATGAGAGGACACAGTTTGATGCAAGCCATTGCAAGAGTAAACCGTGTTTTCACTGAAGGTAAAGAAGGAGGTTTGGTAGTGGATTATTTGGGTATAGCCCAAGAACTCAAACACGCCTTAGCAGAATACACAGCAAGCGGTGGTGAAGGAAAACCAACGCTCGACCAAGAATTAGCCGTTGCCAAAATGCTGGAAATATACGAAGCCATTGAATACCAATTGCGGCATTTTGATTGGAAAAAATTCTTCACTCTAATTCCAGAAGAAAAACTACGATTCATTCCCATTATAGTTGATTATATTTTTAGTCAGGAAAATGGAGAGCAAAGTTTTGTTGAAAATACCAAAAACTTACTCAAAGCCTTTGCCATTTCAGTTCCTCACGAAAAAGCCATTGCCATCAGAGATAACGTTGCTTTATTTCAAGCCATCAAAGCAAGGTTAGTAAAAATTTCAGATAGAAATGAAAGTGGAAAAAGTGATGAGGAAATTGAGACAGCCATTAAGCAAATCATTTCAGAAGCTATCACGGCAGAAAAAGTGATTGATATATTTGATGCAGCAGGACTCAAAAAACCAACTATTGAGATATTAGATGAACGTTTTTTACAAGAATTAAAAGATTTACCTCAAAAGAATTTAGCCGTTGAGTTATTGAAAAAATTACTCAAAGACGAAATTAAAAAACGGACAAAAATCAACTTGGTAGAAAGCAAGAAATTCTCCGAGATGTTGGAAGATGCCATTAAACGCTATCACAATGGCATGATAGATACGGTTGAGTTTTTAGAGAAAGTGCTTATTCCATTTGCCGAACATTTGAAAGAAGCCGATAAGAAAGGTGAAAGATTGGGGCTTGATTTTAGAGAATATGCTTTTTACACAGCCTTAGAAGTAAATAATAGTGCCGTAGCAATACTTGGTGATGAAACACTAAAACACGTAGCACAAGAACTTTTACAATCTGTAAGAAACAGTGCAACAATTGACTGGACAATTAAAGAAAGTGTACAATCGGCATTAAGACGAAATATTCGTAGAATTTTAAGGCTTCACGGCTACCCACCAGATTTACAAGAAAAAGCAGTAGAAACAGTGATTACACAAGCAAAAATGTTAGCCGAGAACTTGATAAATGAGAAAAGTTAAAAAATCGAAAATATTTTTCACTATCCCAGTTACTATCCCAAACAAACAAAAACCCCTCAAACGTTACGTATGAAGGGTTTTTTGTGGTAAAGGGCGGACTCGAACCGCCGACACACGGATTTTCAGTCCGATGCTCTACCAACTGAGCTACTTCACCATACTCTCAATTAGGAGTCCCAATGTGTCTTTTGGGACTGCAAAGGTAAAGGTATTTTTTTTTAAACCAAAACCTTATTATAAAAAAACTTAAAAAATTTCTAAATAGTATGCTTGCATAACATTTTTCAAACAACAATCTTTGTATCGTTTAGTTTTATCTGTAAATTGTTAAAAATTTCAACGCTTGGTTTTTGATGTCTGATATTAGAAATAATTTATCAGTAACGAGTGTCAAAACCAACATCGAAAAACGAATATCAAACATCGAAAATATGCAAATTCTTCAACAAATTCTCTTCGTGTTAGCCCTTGCTGGTGCTGGCTTTCTGATTAGTAAACGTATCGGAATTATTAAAAAAACTATTCTGCTGGGTCGTAATGAAGACCGCTCTGATAACCCTTCTGAGCGTTTAGCAACGATGATTCGAATTGCTTTTGGGCAAAAAAAGATGTTCGACCGCCCCATTGTAGGTATTATGCACTTTGTGATTTATGCAGGGTTTTTATTGATTAATGTGGAGGTACTCGAAATTGTGTTAGATGGTATTTTCGGAACACACCGTTTATTTGCTCCTCTTTTGGGTAGTTTTTATGGTGTACTTATCAATTTCTTTGAATTTTTAGCCGTTAGCGTTTTGTTGGTTTGCGTCGTTTTCTTAATTCGTAGAAATGTCACAAAGGTTGAACGCCTACAACCCGCTCGCCACCGTGAATTAAACGGTTTTCCTGTGATTGATGCTAATACTATTTTGTTCGCAGAAATTATTTTGATGACGGCTCTGCTTACAATGAATGCCACTGACAGTATTCTTCAAGACCGTGGTAATGAGCATTATCACCAAGTAGGAACATTTGCATTCTCTGGATTTTTGAAACCTCTATTTTCTTCTTGGTCAGACGGAGCTTTGATTGCTTATGAACGAATCGCTTGGTGGTTGCACATTTTGGGCATCTTAGCTTTTGCCTTGTACGTTACTTATTCAAAGCATTTACATATTTTCTTAGCATTTCCGAACACCTATTTCTCAAACCTGAAGCCCAAAGGCGAAATAGCCAATATGCCCGATGTAACCCAAGAGGTACAAATTATGTTGGGGATGGCTCAACCCGATGCCAATGCTCCTGCCGAAATTGGTCGTTTTGGAGCAAAAGACGTGAAAGACCTTACTTGGAAAAACCTCATGGATGCCTACTCGTGTACGGAATGTGGACGTTGTACATCGGCTTGCCCTGCCAACATGACGGGTAAACAACTTTCGCCCCGTAAAATCATGATGGATACTCGTGACCGTCTGGAAATCGTTGGAGCTAACATGGCGGCTAACGGTGGTACGTTTGTGGACGACGGTAAGTCTCTTTATGGCGACCATATCTCTGCGGAAGAACTGCGTGCTTGTACTACTTGTAATGCCTGCGTACAGGAGTGTCCCATCAATATTTCACCTTTGGACATTATTTTGCAATTACGCCGCTACCAAATTATGGAAGAATCAGATGCCCCAGCATCGTGGAATGCCATGTTTTCTAACTTAGAGAACAATCAAGCTCCGTGGAAATTTTCCCCTACGGATAGATTTAATTGGGCTGAGGGGGTGAAGTAGCACGGGCTTTAGCCTATAATGTATATGAAGAATAAAATCCTGCTTTTAGGCTCAACAGGACGTACTGGCAAATGGCTCTTAGAAGAGCTTTTGCCCAAACAATATCAAGTGAATATATTGGTTAGAGATGCCACTAAGGTTTCAATACAATCAGATTTATTGACGGTTTTTGAAGGTACACCTGATAAAGTGGACGATTTGGAAAGAGCCATTGAAGGTTGTACGGTAGTTTTTAGTGCTTTGAATACGGCACGAACATCAGATTTCCCTTGGGCAAAATTGAGGACTTCGAAGGATTTTTTAGCAAAAGTTATTCAAAATATCATCAAGCTATCCAAAAGTTATTCAATTGAAAGTGTGATAGTTATTTCGGCATGGGGTGTTGCTGAAACCCGAAAAGATATTCCGTTTTGGTTTCGCTGGACGATTGATTTTAGCAATATCAAATACGGTTATTGGGGGCATCAACAACAAGAAAAACTTCTTATTAATTCAGATTTGAATTATACAATCATCCATCCGTCCCGTAGGATTGACTAATGCTGAAAAATCTAAACCCATTATCGTTACAAAAAACAATACTCCAAAGCCTAATTTGCTGATTTCCAGAAAGAATGTAGCGATTTTTATGGTTGGAATTTTAGAAAATTTAAAGGCTTTTTCAAGACAGATTTTGACGATTTCGGAGGAGTGAAACCAAAAATACGGATACAATGCGGATATATTCGCAACAAAAACCACATGAAAACATTTCTAAAAACTATACTCGCCATCATCGGTATCGGTACAGTCGGGTATTTCTTAGGTCCAAAACCTGAAGCTCCTAAATTGGACGTACCGATGTTTAAACTCTCGGGCGATTTGCCAACTTTAGAAAAGCAAATCAACGAAGGGGAAGCCACAGAAAAAGGAATTCGTCCCGACTGTCAGGCTCGTATCGTGTGGGCGGATTCTGCCAAAAAAGAACGTACCAAATTGGCGATTCTTTACATACACGGATTCTCGGCTACGCAGGAAGAGGGTAATCCTGTCCATCGGAATTTGGCTAAAAAGTATGGTGCAAATCTGTATTTAGCTCGTCTGGCAGGACACGGAATTGATTTGGGTGATTCCACGATGGCAACCGTGACGGCTGATGATTTTGTAATATCGGCTGAAAAGGCTTTGGCTATTGCCAAGACTCTGGGCGATGAAGTGGTAGTAGTGGCAACTTCTTTTGGTGGAGCCTTAACAACTTACTTAGCCTCACAACACCCTGAAATTAAAGCAATTGTGGTGTATTCTCCATGTATTAAAATCTACGATGACAATGCAGAATTGTTGGATAATCCGTGGGGATTAGAGTTAGGTAAAGCTGTTTCGGGGTCTTACGTGCGTGATTTTCCTCCTGCAAACCCTGAACACGCAAAATACTGGTGTCGTCATTATCACTTGAATGGCGTTATCGCTTTACAAAACTTTCTGACCAATGTTATGAAACCCGAAACTTTTGCCAAAGTGAAATGTCCTGCGTTTATTGGATATTATTATAAAAATGAAGAAGAGCAAGACAAGGTAGTTTCCGTGCCAGCGATGTTAAAGATGTTTGAAGAATTAGGTTCTGCCAACAAGCAAAAAGTTGCTTTTCCAAATGCGGGGAATCATGTTTTGGCATCTCCGATTTTATCAAAAGATGTAGCCACCGTACAGGCGGAAACAGAAAAGTTTTTGGATGGGGTTTTAATTAAGAAATAATGAAAGAAACTCTTTACATTGCTTTGATAGGGGTATTTTTAATAGTTACCTTAGATGTTGTAGGTTCAATTGTATCAAGACAGTTTGGGTTTAAATATGTTTATTTAGCTCCATTGTCATTCGCTATTTATATTTTTATTTCTTTTTTAATTACAAGAAATACTGGTTGGAAAACATCATTATTCATAATAGCATTTTTAGGTATTTTTGATGCAACGATAGGATGGAAATTATCTATGTTTTTTAAGGCAAATACAGAAGCAAAATATGAAATTACTATTCCCAATGTGCTTTCTATGGTAATTGTCACGATAATTTTTGGAATAATTGGTTCAGCAATAGCTCTAAAATATGCAAAATAGCTTTAATAATTTTGATTCTCAAAAACTCTCTACAATCTTACGAAATACGCCCAAAAGATTAGAAATACTGGGTTCGACTAAGTAGTAACGAGTTTCGTCAATAGTCAGTTGTTTGTTAGTCAAACGAAGGAAAACCCAAACATCTGAATTGGTAACACAGCCATAAACCGTAGGCGTTGGTTTGCCGTCTTTTTCATTAAATAAAATGGCAGCGTACATTTCGGCAGCGGCTTGGGCAAAACCTTCCTCAACGGTTTTATCTTTAGCTTCAACTACACAAAAAACGGGCGATTCGATTTCTAAAATTTTGGGTTCTTTACTGAACAAGAAATCACAGAAACCGTTGAGTCCCAAAGTAATATCTACATCGAAATTGAATCCTGAAAAAACCTGAAAAGTTGGGTTATTACGCTTGATTTCCTTGATTACAGGCATTATCATCAGTTCCGATTTTGCCTTTTCGCTTGAATAGGTCGGATAATCTTGAGCTTCTTCGAGGTCATGAAGGAGATAATGAGAAGGATTTACGGGTGTGATTTGGTCAAAAATATGGTCGAATTGGTAAGTAATACCAAACTGTTTTTCGAGACTTTTTAAAGATTTAAAATCGCTGTAAGGCATATTATTGTACATTTATTTTACTCAAAGATACGAAAAAATCAAAACATAATGACAGAAGAAATCACTTACAAAGTGCCTACAATGGCAGATATGATGGCATCGGGCGAAAGTCCCGAAGTGCTTTTTTGGGTAGGTTGTGCGGGGTCTTTTGACGACCGTTACAAAAAAGTTACCATTGCTTTCACCAAAATCTTGAATCGTGTGGGTATTAAATTTGCCGTTTTGGGTACGGAAGAATCCTGCACAGGCGACCCTGCACGTAGGGCGGGCAATGAGTTTTTATTCCAGATGCAAGCCACCATGAATATTCAGGTATTAGATGGTTATGGTGTAAAGAAAATTGTAACAGCTTGTCCGCATTGCTTTAATACCTTGAAAAACGAATATCCTGCCCTTGGCGGTAACTATGATGTCATACATCATTCTACTTTCCTTCAAGAACTCATTAATACAGGCAGGGTGAAATTAGAAGGTGGCGGAGAATTTAAAGGTAAAAAAATCACTTACCACGATTCATGTTATTTGGGGCGTGCCAATGACATTTATGAAGCTCCACGCTCGGTTTTAGAGGCTTTAGACGCTGACTTAGTAGAAATGAAACGTTGTAAAACCAAAGGACTTTGTTGCGGTGCGGGTGGTGCTCAGATGTTTAAAGATGCCGAGAAAGGCAACAAGGAAGTAAATATTGAGCGAATTGAAGATGCAATGGAAACAGGAGCAAGTGCCATTGCCGTAGCTTGTCCATTCTGTATGACCATGATGATTGATGGAGTGAAAAATAAGGAAAAAGAAGACTCGGTAAAGGTATATGACTTGGCGGAATTAATTGAGGCAAGTATGTGATTTGATTTCGGATTTATGATTTTGGATTGCGGAATTTATTGTGGACATTTTCGTTTTAAAGAAAAACTAAACATCATCATCTCGATACTTGAAAACCAAACGAGTGATTATCAGCAAAACAACATTACGCTTGATTACACGATGATTTCTTTGTAATTTTGTAAAATAAACCCTAAAAGAGTAAAGACAAAAATCTTTGCTCTTTTTTTGTCATCATGGAAACCATCGTAAAAAAAGATATACGCAAACAATCAATCGCTCAAATCAAAGATTTTTTGGCTGAACACAAAGAACAGGCTTTCAGAGCTAAACAAGTGTATGAATGGCTTTGGAAAAAATCAGCACAAAGTTTTGACGAAATGACTAATCTCTCACTCAAAACTCGTGAGTTATTGGCTGAACACTTTGAGATTCGAGCGGTACAAGTAGCTGAGAAACAGGTCAGTTCCGACCGTACTATTAAATCTTCCTTTGAGTTATTTGATAAAAATTTGGTTGAAGGCGTACTCATTCCTGCTGATGACCGTATGACTGCCTGTGTGTCGTCGCAAGTAGGTTGTTCGCTTACGTGTAAGTTTTGTGCTACGGGTTACATGGATAGAAAGCGAAATCTGGATGCTGCCGAAATCTACGACCAAGTGGTGCGTATCCGTGACCAAGCCGAAGAACATTACCAAACACCCCTCACTAATATTGTGTATATGGGTATGGGCGAGCCACTTTTGAACTACGCCAATGTTTTGGAATCGGTGAGTTACATTACTTCTCCCGAAGGATTGGGAATGTCGCCCAAACGCATTACGGTTTCAACGGCGGGCATTGCCAAAATGATTACTAAATTGGGTGACGACGAAGTGAAATTCAACTTGGCGTTGTCATTACACGCTGCCAATGATGAAAAGCGTAATCAGATTATGCCCATCAATGAATCTAATACTTTGGAGGCTTTAAAAGAGTCGTTATTACATTTTTACAAAAAAACGGGTAATAGAATCACCTTAGAATACATCCTTTTCTATAAATTCAACGATACTTTAGAGGACGCTCAGGAGCTTTGGAACTTTGCCAAGCAGTTTCCTTGCAAAATCAATATCATCGAATACAATCCGATTTCAGAAGCGAATTATACTAATACCGACCCGCAGACACTTGCCAAATTTGCGAGTTACTTAGAAGCCAAAAATATGGTAGTAAATGTACGCCGCTCACGGGGGAAAGATATTGATGCAGCCTGTGGACAGTTGGCAGGGAAAAAGAAATAGGCTATATTTCAATGCCGATGCCTTTCATGAGCATACTGGCATTGAAACTATGACAAACTCCCGCTCGTAGCTGATAATCAAATACTAAATCATGGTTTTTGACTTCGGAAGAAAAACTGTAATTTCTCACAAAACTTTCGTTCTCAAACTCGTCACCAAGTTCTACATCGTGGGTTGAAATAAAACCCGATGCCGAAGTGCGATGCAACTGCAACATTAATGCTTTTGCTCCTTCGTGGCGGTCTTTAGAGTTCGTTCCTTTCAAGATTTCATCTAAAAAATAAAAAATCGGAAAAGAATTCGTTTCCCTAACCGTTTCTATTAATAATTTCAAGCGTTTCAGTTCAGCATAAAATGACGATGTCCCTTCTTCCAGAGAATCTTGCGTTCGCATACTCGTAAATACCCGCATACACGAACATTCAAAGGCTTCAGCACAAACTACTGCTCCTGCCAGTGCTAATACTATATTTACCCCTACTGTTCGCTGAAACGTACTTTTCCCCGACATATTAGAACCCGTGATAATAATGGTTTGCCCCTCTCCTACCAGTTCAATATCATTAGCTACTCGTTTGGCTTGGTGAATCATTGGGTGGGCAATTTTGCGGGTTTTCAAACAAATATGTTGGTCGGAAATCACAGGTTTTGTAAAAGTGGGATTGGCAAAATGTAACCCTGCTAAACTATTCAGTGCCTCCACTTCGGCAATGGCATACAACCAAACTGAAAGACTATCACGGTGTTGTTTTTTCCAATGTTCAAGTTTGATAAAATATTGAACATCCCACAAAAGCGGTATGCCTACGATAAAAGCAAAAAAAGGATTAGAACGATTCCCCAATTTATTCAAAATATCCTCCAAAACCCGTATAGCAGGGCTTGCCCCCGAAAGCTGTTCTTGTAAATTTCGTAACGATTGCGTTTCTAATTTTTCTTGTACAATCAAATCTGATAAATTGGCGTAAGCTCGTAAAGTAGCCGAAAAACGAAGCGTTTGGTCTAAAGCCACTGAAACAGTCTGATAAATTTGTTTCAGGATAAATCCGTGAACCAATAACATCAATAAAGGATAACCGATTGGAATAACATCAAACGCCCAAGCCAATATCAAGGGTACCGTGACGAAAGGCAGGTATTTTCCGTATTGAAAAACAGGTTTTTTAATCAATTCATTTTCAGGCTGTTGATTCCAAGCCAATAGTTTTGCCGTAGGTTCTGAAACCTCCTCAACCAATGCCGCAGAAGCCTGTAATTCTTGTCTGAAATCTATTTTACTCGATAACTCCTCAACGGCTTGTTGTCTATTCAAGATGTTATTTTGAGTAGTTGGCTTTTTCAGCCAATCTGCCAACAAAAATCCACCCGTGTAAGTATAGGTACGATTCAGTAGTTTATACAAAGAGTGTTTTCCGAAAATATCCAAATCGTGGGTATAAAAATGGTTATCTTCCACAAACTGCTCGCCCGTTTCTGAACGAACAAAAACATTGTCTAAACGCTTGAGTTCATCGTTATTTATAGCTGACAAAACCTTGTTTTTATCCCTCAAATATTTGACTTTCAGATGCTTATTGATTGAAAACAAAAATAAGGCTATGCCAATCACCAGCACTAAAACCACATAATTTACATTAAAAAATTGCTCAATAACATAACTAATAATACCTACTGAGATAAATAGAGCGGCTCTGAAAACCGCCCATTGATTATATTTTTTTTGGAAGTCTTCAGCTAAAACACTGAACTTTTCTTTTCTTGATTGAAATGTTTGAAGAGGTGACATTGACACTAAATTTTATCTGATTCTACAAAATGGACTCCTGTTAGTCCTTGATTGGCACACTGTTGCATTTTTTGAGCTATTTTAGAGGCTTCTACACCTCGGTATTTACGTAAGCCCCCAATCATGAGAGGACTCAATATTTTTGCTAAAACAATACCTATTTTTTCACCCAAGCGGAATTCCTGTCTATCCCCCAAAATAAAAGATGGGCGAAGAGACACAAAATTATCAAAACCCAATGCTTGGATTTTCTGCTCTAAGTCTCCTTTGGTTTTGAGATAAAAATTAGAAGATGAAAAATCTGCTCCGATAGATGATACTAAAATGTACTGCTTTATGCCGTTTTGCTTGGCAATTTTACCAATTTCGTAGGGATAAGTACAATCAATTTTGTACTGTGCTTCCTTTGAACCTGCTTTTTTGAGGGTTGTTCCCATTGCACAAAACAAATCATCGCCCATTATTTTAGTAGCATCGGGTTTATCAAAATTGATAATTTCTTGCACTAATTTCGGATGACTGATTTCCAATGGCTTACGCACTAATAATACAACTTTTGAATAATTAGGATTCTCTAAAATCTGTTCTGCGAGGGTACTTCCCACCAAACCCGTTGCCCCGATGATGATAGCTGTTTTCATCTGATTATATATTACCTTTTGTTGTTGGCACTTTATTTTAATATCTTGCACAAAGTAACGCAAAACCATTTATGAAAAAATACTTAGCTCAATTAAACATTTCCAGAATTATCCCCGAGTCAATGGATGACCCCATCATGGCAGATTTCGTTGCTCAATTAGACACCATCAATCATTTAGCCGAAAACAGTAAAGGATTCGTTTGGCGTTTGAAAGACGATGCGGGCAATGCCACTAACTTGCGTCCTTTTGATGACGACCGTGTTATTGTAAATATGTCAGTTTGGGAAAACATTGATGATTTAATGGATTTTGCCTTTAAATCTGCTCATACGTTGGTCATGCGAGACCGTAACAAATGGTTTGAGAAATTCGGAAAACCCTCAACGGTTTTGTGGTACATCAATGAAGGACATATTCCAACCGTACAAGAAGCCCGTGAGCGACTTGAATATTTACAAGAACACGGGGCTACCGAATTTGCTTTTGACTTTAAAAATAGATTTTAAATATGGCTTTTGGCGATTAGCAAAATCAGAGTAGTATTTTCACTTGAAGCTAATTGCCAAAATAACTCGCTTATTCACCTTACTCTACCAATCCCTACTCATGATTTTTTTTAAATCCCTTTATGGTACTGCCAGCTTATTGGTAGGTTGTTTAATAGTTTTTATTACCATTTGGGGTATCGACTTTCCATATATGGATCAGTGGGAAGCCGTTTTGTTTTTAGAAAAACTCGAAAACCACACACTTTCTTTCCAAGATTTATTTGCTCAACACAATGAGCATCGTATTCTATTTCCGAAGCTCATTATGATTGTCGGAGCGTATTTCACGAATTGGAATATTGTCTTTGAACTTTGGATAAATATTTTACTGGGAATACTGCTGTACGGAGTCGTTGCTAAAAACTTAAAACCTATTCTCGCAAGCCCTACCATTACCCATCAATCGATACTTATTGCTATTATTTCGCTATTAGTTTTTTCATTTTCACAGTACGAAAATTGGCGTTGGGGCTGGCAAATACAAATCTTTTTGAATGTATTAATGGCATGTTTGGGTATTGATTTTTTATCCAAATCTACCGTCTCAGTCAAATATTTTATGGCTGCTATCGTCGCTGGAGGCATTGCTACTTATTCCTTTGCTAATGGCATTTTGTTCTGGGCTGTTGGTTTAGTGGTATTGTATTTCTCACCCCTGCAAAACACTCGAAAAATTACTTACCTAACTATTTGGGGTATATTTTTCACAATTTTAGCTTGGCTATATTTCCATAACTATCACCGCCCCGAAGAACATCCCGTACCTATTTTGTCGCTCGACTACCTTTTAAATTACATAGCATTTGTACTGGCGTATCTGGGCAATCCAATTTTTGAATCCGATGCCAATGCCTCCTTCATTTTTGGCATTGTGGGCGTACTCATTTATGCTTATGGCTGGTACAGAATTTACACGCTAAAACAGTTCAATAAAACTCCCTATACTATTTTTTTCTATTGGTCGCTTTATACACTCATGAGTGCGGGCGTTACCGCACTGGGGCGTACTGGCTTGGGTTTACCCTCTGCGTCTGCCAGCCGTTACGTCACTATTTGTAATTTCTTTTGGATTAATAATTTTATCATGCTCTTCACTTTATTGCACGATAGTTTTGGGCATACTCACAGGCAAAAGTATTATTTGAAAGGCTTAATTTGGATTTTGGGGTTGGTAGTGTTTGCCTCCCATGTAGTAGGGGCAACAATGATGATAAAATACAACCATGACCTCAACGAAGTTAAAACTCATGTACTCTCAGGAGGACAAGATACGCTGATACTAAAAAAATCTTATCCCCGCCCAATGATAATTGTGGAAAGAGATAAGATTTTGAAGCAATACAGTTTATCCTACCGACGATAAATTTATTCCTCCGTTCCGTCGTCGGTAACGGTTGCTAATCCTACTATTTTATCATTCTGAACCGTTATTTCTAAAAAAGAATCACTCACGCCAAACTGAACGCTTACGGTTGTCACCCAATCATCTACGGTATCGTCCACATCTCGGAGTTTGTAGGATTTAGGAAAACGTTTTTTCACTTTACTCATAGGGTCGCCGACTTTCAAACTACCCAAATTTTCAATATTAAAACGAGAAGTCGTTAATTCAAAGCCACTTACACCTTCATCCATCACAAAAAAGGCATCTTTTCCATAACGATAAATCTCAAAGTGGTTGGCAGTTTGGGCATCGGGGGTTTCTTCCTTACGAACGGAATCAGGCGAACCTAATTTTTCTAAAATAATGCCGTAGTTTGCCCCTAATCTTAT
This sequence comes from Arcicella sp., assembly GCA_025454855.1. Classification (GTDB taxonomy): domain Bacteria; phylum Bacteroidota; class Bacteroidia; order Cytophagales; family Spirosomataceae; genus Arcicella. The sequence goes on along the minus strand of JALONS010000125.1, from coordinate 14,158 downwards.
GCCCGACACCACCATTGAGTGATAGTTTAGGGTATCGTATTCGTCCTCATTTTCTTCCGTCGGCTTCATTTTGAAAGAAGAAAAAGTAAGAATCATAAAAAAAGCAAGAAGGGAAATTATACTTAATGGTTTCATGAATTGTATCTTATGGTTGTTTGTCTTGTTCTTCTGCAAGTCTGATAAACGCCTCCGTTATTTCGTTATAATACGGATTATTTCTTTTAATAATCAGTGCATTGTAATAAATCACGCCATCAAAGTCTTGAATTTTACTGTTTATCTTTGCAAACTCTTCACCCTTAAAGGCTTCTATCCATTGGTCAAATTTTCTTTTACGAGCCGCTTGACGGGTATCAGATGAATCACAAATATAAATGACAACTTGTCTGGGGATTCTCAGAAAAAAATCTTTAAAAATGGAGGCAATAGTTGTGGGGATTTTAACATCGAGAGGAGGGTTCTTTCCCGTAGGATTTGCTTCAACTTGAATAATCATTTCAAAGGCTGAGACTTCAAAATCTAAATATCCATCAAAAATATAAGCAGTATCCCTAAATTTTATTTGATAAACTATTTTTGAATTGGTCACGAAGAAGTAAGAGTTGTAGCCCCCTCCTACGAATCTGAACTCATAAACATCGTTGGTCATAAGAACAATTATTGTTTTGATAAGAGTTCTTCAACAATTTTTTTGATATGTTCATCATTTTTAAATGATTTACGCATTTCTTTTTGAGTCTCTTTTTTTACCTCCATCAAGTGTCTTGCAAACGCAATGGCTCTTTTGCTACTCGGTTTATTATCAGAGTGAACGGTTATTTCTAACATAATAGTATTTTTTTATTACAACAAATTTACAAAATAAAATAACGCTCTCAAATCGTTGCTAAAAACATCTTTCGGTAGTTGAGGGGGCTTTGACCTGTTACTACTTTGAATTGTTTATTAAAATGAGAAATGTTACCAAATCCGCTTTCAAAACAAACTTCTGCTACTTGCTTATCCGTAGTAGTTAATAAATTACAAGCGTGTTTTATTCTGAACTCGGTTACTAAATCTAAAAAGGTTTTTTTAGTTACTTTTTTAAAATATCGACAAAAAGCCGTTTCGGTCATATTAGCCAAATGAGCCGCCATTTCTAAATGTACTTCTTGCGTGTAATGTTCAATTACATAGGCGTACACTTTATTGATACGGTCTAAGTCAATGGGAGATAAATCATATTTTTCCGACTGACTATCAATTATTTCATAGTCTTTAGAAATGGCAATCGTATTCAACAAATCTAACAGTCCCAATAGTTTTTGGAATGGAGAAACCGTGAGTAAAAAAATCATTTCTCGGGCTACTCGGTCACGGGTTTTGCCAGAAATTAATACACCCGATTTCGCTTTTTCCAATAAAACTTTGATTGGGTGAGTTTCGGGATTGTTGAAAAAAGTATCTCCCAGAAAATCTTCCTTAAACTGTACTACAATAGACCTGGCAGAGTTTTCTACGCCAATGCCATCATTTTTCCAGCAGTGCGGTACATTAGGACCTAATAACACCAAATCTCCTTCTTGGAAATCGGCTACCTGATTACCTACAAAACGCTTTCCTTCGCTTTTCAGTATGAGAGTCAATTCAAATTCTGGATGAAAGTGATACGGGGCATCAAAATAAGGAAGCATAAACTGACGGAACAAAAAGGAGCCGTCCTTAGCATTATCTAACTGTTCGAGAGAGGCTTTCATTAAGGCAAAAATTCATAAAATTGATTGAAAACAAAGTAGTTATGGTAAAAATGCACAAATTTTAGCAAAAAATGATAAAATTCATGTAAAAAATATTTTAGTAATTTGTTGTCTGTAAATCATTTATCTAAAAACAATGCTATGAATATTGCCATTAGCTTACCGGAACTCCATGCCGATTATCAAGTGGATGCCCAACAAAAGTCCAGTTATCAATCAGATGGACATATTTTGTTGAGAAATATCTTGAATCAGGAAGAAGTATCTATTTACCGAGATGTCATTGTAGATGCTGCTGAACGCTACAATACCGAAAAAAGAAGAATGGAAGAACGTGATACTTACGGGAAGGCATTTTTGCAAATTATGAATCTTTGGGAGGTGGATGAAAACGTCCGTAAATTTACTTTAGCGAAGCGTTTTGCTAAAATTGCGGCAGATTTAATGGGCGTTGAAAAAGTAAGACCATCACGATGTGGATGCCTTTGGTGGATATTTCGGTTGAAATGGGAATGCTAACATTTGCGTCGGGGTCGCAAGAACTGGGTTTTATGGGAAATTTAGCTATTTCTGATAAATCCGAAGAGATTTTGGGTAATGTAGTCAAAGAAAAAGGCTATCCTATCACCCGAGCAGAAACTATGAAAGCAGGTGATGCTACTTTTCATGCGGGTTGGACACTTCACGCTGCTCCCAACAACAGCTCTGGTACCATGCGTGAGGTAATGACCATTATTTTTATTGCTGATGGGGCTACCATTACTGAACCTAAAAACGCCAACCAAGAAGCTGACCGCTTGAAGTGGTTTAAGGGGCTACCCGTTGGTAGTTTGGCAGCTTCAGATATTAATCCGCTATTGTAAAATCAATGCTTGGGGCAACCGCAATCTTTTTTCTTGAATAAGCCCCAGAGAAATCCTTTTTTACGACGACGCTTCACGACTATTTTTGCTTCTGAAGAAGTAGCAGAGATAGTCGTTTTTTTTATGCTCACCGTATTACTCGCTTCAGTATCCACCTGAAAGCAAGTTATCAATACTGTTAAAAGAATTAGCTTTTTCATATTGTGTCAATTACCAAATTACCTGTATCGTTTACAACGAAAAAGCCGTGCCAAAATGTATATCCCCTTATTTAAAATCCCTAACTTTGACACTGAAACAATACAGATATGAATTACATTGAGTTAAAATTAAGCATCAACCCTGAATTTTCGGATATTTTTATGGCAGAATTAGGGGAAATCGGCTATGAAACGTTTACAGAAGAAGATGATAGCTTAAATGCTTACATCGTTGAAGACCTTTTTTCGGAGGATGCCGTTGATGAGATTATGGAACGTTATTTGGGTATGACACCCATCAGTTATTCCTACAAAACCTTAGAAAAACAGAACTGGAACGAAGAATGGGAAAAAAACTATGAACCTATCTTAGCCGCTCATGGGCGTGTAAGAGTGCGGGCAAGTTTCCATGAACCTGACCCAACGGTAGCTTATGAATTATTAATCAATCCTAAAATGTCGTTTGGCACGGGGCATCACGAAACTACCTCAATGGTACTGAGTTTACAAATGGACATCAATCACCAGAATAAAAAAGTACTTGATGTGGGCTGTGGAACGGGTATCTTGGCAATTTTTGCCGCTAAATTAGGGGCTACCGAAGTGGCAGGATTTGATATTGAAGAATGGGCGGCTGAAAATGCCCGAGAAAACTGCCAATTGAATGATTGTGAGGGCATCGTTATTCGCCAAGGAACGATTGAAGACGAACCCCAAGAACAATATGACATCATTTTGGCTAACATTAACCGAAATATTTTGATGAGAGATATTCCGCAGTATGTCCAATTTATGAAAACCGCCCCCGCTCATTTGATTGTTAGTGGTTTTTATGAACACAACATTGAAGATATTGAAAGCGTGGCAAAAAGCGTAGGATTGGTAAAAACTATTTCCGAAAGGAAAAATAATTGGGCTGCCGTAGTTTTTGAAAGAGTGTAAATGAAATACCAATCCCCAACAATTCGTTAATTTTAGTGAAGATAATCCGTAAAATTTATGAATATTAAATCTCTTGTACTTGGTCTGATACTTACATTGTGTTACACCGTTTCTAAGGCTCAAGGACTAAAACTTTCTGATAAACCCGAAGAGTTTTTGGCAGATGCCAAAAATTTCATTGCTCTTTCCAATAACCCTCAGTCGGAGAGTATTGCTACAAATTTTGAGAAACTTTGGAACTCAGGGAAATTGACCGATGCCCAAAAAGTAAAATTAGCGAGTGTTTCTAACCTGATGTTTAAAAAAGGCTACAAACCTCCGCAATTTATTGGACTTTTTGATGCTGTTCTTCAAGGGGTTAATAATGCTTTAATGCCCCAAACTTTATTGGATAATTATCTCGAAACACTCCGTAAATCAGTGGAAACAGGTGATACCAAAACCACTTTACGATACATTGATGTTAGCAGGCTGTTCTTTTACAACCGAGCCATTTATTCTACTAACTTCAACCGATTGTACGCACAAGGCGGTTCTCATAATTTCAGATTTAATGACCAAAAAATTGAAATTAACAAGGTAGAAAAGCCTGTCACAAGCCCATCAACACCTGAAGAACCCACTAAAAAAACCAACGCTTGGGATGACTGGGATGCCCCACTACCCTCGGGAGGTAACACAACTCCTGCTCCGCCCGTAGCTGATGAGCCTATCGCACAGGTATTGAATCCCGGTCCAGTCATTGAGTTCAAAGGTATTGATTTAGTTATTGCTACGGCTAATGACTCTGTCACCTTGAAAAATACCGCTTCAACACTAAGCATAAAAGACGGAATTATGCTGGGAACAGGTGGAGCATTTACTTGGGAAAATGTGGGATTACCCGATGTTTTTGTAACTCTCAACAATTACAGCATGGAGATTAGAAATCCCAAGATAACCTCCGAATTAGCCACCATTACGCACAACCAAAAACTAAATGCTCCCATTAAGGGCATTTTTGAGTTCCAGAGTAAAAAACGAGCCAAAAATGCTCCTACCAACTACCCCAGATTTATGTCATTACAAAATGATGTAGTTTTGAAAAATAGTAGTGATATTGACTATAAAGGTGGTTTTACAATGGTTGGTAATCGTATTTCCAGTGCTTCGTTACAGTCTAAATACGCTACTATTTTGGTAAAAAAAGACGGAAAAACGGCTTTTAAGATAATCAGTAAGCGTTTTGAAATCGGAGACTCATTAATAACCTCCCCTTCTACGATATTTACGGGATATTTTGCTTCTCAAGATTCCCTGTACCATCCATCCGTTAAATTAAGTTATAACCGCAAAAACTATATTCTTAGGTTAAATAAAGTAGATGATGGCGGTTTTCGAGAATCTTCTTATTCAAGTAGTTATCATAAGTTAGACATCACCGCCGACGTGATGCGTTGGGATTTGAATAATCAACGAATGGATTTTTCAATTCTCACGGCTAAAAACGTTGTTCCTGCCCTTTTTGAATCCTTTGATTACTACAACCCAGAGCGTTTTGCCCAAATTTCTGCCAATTATAATTTTAATCCGCTATTGGTAGTAGCAAATTATATCAAGAAAAATAATCTACCATCCACCACGCTTTCAGACTTAGCCAGAGCTTTTCAAAAAGATGCCACTGCCCTCAAGCCTGTGTTTTTAGAAATGATGCAAAAGGGCTATTTTGAGTATGACCCTGACGTAGAAACTTTGAAATTATCCAGAAAGGGAATTCATAATTTGGCGGTTTATACCACCAAGAAAGATTATGACAACTTCTTGATTCCTTCGTTTTACGCTGCCAGTTCAAAAGATACCACATCAAACGCAACCATGAATCTAAAAGATAATCAATTGATTGTGAGAGGGGTAAAGCAATTCTACCTTTCTGATTCTTTGAATGTCTATATGGCTCCCTACGACAATATTATTAGGGTAAATAAAGACCGAAACTTCGGCATCAGCGGGGAATTGAAAACGGGTAATTTCCGATTTAGAGGTAAAGATTTATCCTTTAATTACGGAGAATTTAGTGTAAAATTGAACAAGATAGATTCTATCACTTTTATTCCTCAAAAAGAGTTAGCCAAAAAAGGAAGAACCGAAATTGGGGGAGATTTGAAATACGAAGCAGGTGTAATTTACATCAATAAACCCGATAATAAATCGGGGCGGCAGCGATTGGTAGAATACCCTCGTTTGGTAGTGCCTACGGGCGTAACTGCTTATTTCGACCATCCGTATCGAGCAAATGGAGCATACAGCAAAAAAATATTCTTCAAAGTTCCAAGCATTGATTTTGACAGTTTGAATATCAAGGATATTGATTTCGTAGGAACATTTAATTCAGATGGTATATTTCCTCCTTTCAAAGAAACGCTTATCTCAATGCCTGATAATACTTTAGGTTTTAGTCATAAGGTTCCCGAAGGGAAATACAATGTTTACAACAGCAAAACTTTCGTGAAGTTTAGTAAACCTTTGTTGATGGACAAGCAGGGTCTTCATGCCGAATGTGAAATAGACCACCTGACGGCTCAAATTCAAGCAAAAGATGCTCTTTTTACGGCTGACTCGGTAACGGCTAATGGTACAACGGGAATTATCAACGAAGGCACAATAGGACAATCATATTATACCAAAGTTGATATTAAAAATTACTCTCTGAAGTGGCAACCCAAAGCTGATAGTATGTTGATTGAAACAAAGGGTAATTCTTTCGATTTTTACGCTGCCAGCTCAAAATTAGAAGGGAAATTATTAGTTCGTCAAACAGGATTGTTTGGTTTTGGAAAGGTAAAAAGACAAGATTCTGAAACGGAATCAGATAATATCAAATTCGGAAAAGAAGCCTTTACGTGATTTAGCGAACCTTTCGGTAGGTAACAACCTAAAAACATCTAAACCTGCTTTATTGGGTAAAAAAATGAATGTAAGTTTCAATTTAGCCACTGGATTGGTCAGTATAAAAACCCCTGCTAATTTGAAAATTGAGGATTCTACCAGTCTATATTTCCCTTATACTGCCTACAAAACGTCTATTAACAGTGCCGAATGGGACATTAATAAAAAAACCATCACTATGAAAGGCGATGTGAAAAATACCACTTTTACGTCCATCGAACCTTCGCAGGAAGGACTCTCTTTTAATGGTTCAGAAGCGTTATACGAAATTGAAAAACAATCATTGAATATTAATGGTGTACCGTTTATCAAATCGGCAGATGCCAAAATCATTCCCGACAAAGGGGCAGTTTCTATTCGTAGAGATGCAGAAATGCGTGGATTCTACAATGCTAAACTCCAAATAGATACCATAAATGGCTATCATAACTTGATAAATGGTAATATCAGAATCATCTCAAGAGTAAAATTTGAAGGTGATGCAACCTATCGTTTTCCGAATCTGGCAGGTGATACTATGAACATTAAAATGGGTAATTTTGATTTTAAAGAAACCATCGTTGATGCTCGTAAAAAAATCAAAGGGTACGTAACTACTGCCAAAGCAACCGTGGAGCAAACGGACAAATTTCACCTTTCACCCAAAATCTTGTATCGTGGTGATATTACCATGACTGCCACCGATAAAAACCTGACCCTCAATGGATTTGTTCGCCCTGAATATAAAAACAGAGCCGATGTTGTCAATTGGGTAGCTTATAAAGGAAACAGTACCGACGATGTAAATATTCAGATTCAACCTAATATGAAAGGGGATTTGAATACACCTATTTATGCAGGTTTGCACCTAAGGGCGGCTTCTACTGGGTTATATACGACTTTCTTGTCGGGGAAAGAAGATGCAAAAGATGAAGATATTTTCATGGTTACTGGACAACTCCGTGATATTCCAAAATCACCCCGTTTTGAAATCGGACCCGATGATAAAAATAAATCCTACGAAGCAAGTCGATACCTATACGATGACGAGAAAAAGACCCTAAAGTTAGAAGGAAGTTTCAACTTCTTTAATCCATCAAACTACCTACAAACCGCAGGATTTGCCGAAATGCGAGTAGATAGCGGCAAGTACAAATTTGACCAAATGATGGTGGTCAATTTCCCGATGCCAGCCGAAGTATTAAAAGCTATGGCAGATAAAATTGTGAAAACCAATCTGGACAGCCGTGATAACGCCAGTGCCGACGAACCCGAAGATAAGGAAAACCTAATGTCAAAACTGGCTAATATTGTGGGAGGAAAAGTAGTAGAACCTTTTGAACGAAGAATCAAGAACGAACACGTTGCCTTACATACCATCAATGCCAAATTGAATACAACGATGGTTATTTCCAAAGCCAATTTACGCTATTCAGAACAAGCCTCTGCCTTTTATTCAGTAGGGAAGTTAAGCATTGCCAGCATTGGAGGAACAGACATCAATGCCGAAATAGAAGGTATGGTAGAAATAAAGAAAACAGCCGAAGGAGATGAATTTTACTTGTACTTAGAACCTTCAACGGATGTTTGGTATTTTATGGGTTATCTGAAAAATGAAATGGGCGTAGTTTCTTCGGATGGTGAGTTTAACAATGCCGTAACGGCAAAATCTAAAGGTGTAAAAAAAGGAAGTGGCAAAAATGCTTACGCTTTCTTGGGTGTAGGAGCAGAAGAGAAATTCGCCTTCACAGAACGCTTCATGGATTCATACAGAACTAAAACCGAAAAAGGTAAAAAAGTAGTGAAGAAAGAAGAAGTAAAAAAAGAAGAGAAAAAGAAAGAAGCTGAAAAAGAAGGATTTTGAGTAAATTTGTGCTGTGAAAGACATTCAACCCATCATACAGGAGTTTACGGAACAAGCCAAAGCACATTACGGCGACCGTCTGGCGAAGATAATTCTCTTCGGCTCGTATGCTCGTGGAGAGGCTCATGAGGATTCTGATGTGGATATTATGCTTTTACTAAACGACGAGGAGGTTTCTTCCAACAATGAAAAAACACAAATTTTTGATATAACTTGGTCATTGTTTATGAAATATAGTATCATTGTTTCAGCCTTACCGCTTTCATTCAATAAATTCATTTCCATGAATAAAGCTCTTTATCGTTTCGTAAAAAAAGAAGGCATTTATTTATATGAATGATTTAGAAGAAGGTTTACTAAAAGCCACAGACACCTTAGAATCTGCTAAAGTTCTTTTAGAAACAGGCTTTGAGTCTGGTGCCGTTAATAGGACTTATTATGCTTATTTCTGGGCAGTTAGAGGTATATTATCTCAAAAAGATGTTTTCGTAAAGTCTCATACAGGTACTCAAACAAAATTTGCGGAAGTCTATATAAAAACTGGAATTGTTCCAGAAAAATACGGAAAGTATCTTGGTAGGTTAGAAGATAAAAGAACATTGGCTGATTATGAAGCCATCTGTGATTTCACCAAAAAAGAAGTCCAAGAAATGATAGATTGGACGGAAGAATTTTTAGAATTTATTAAACACAATGTAGAAAAGTTGCTGTGAAAGACATTCAACCCATCATACAGGAGTTTACGGAACAAGCCAAAGCACACTACGGCGACCGTCTGGCGAAGATAATTCTCTTCGGCTCGTATGCCCGTGGAGAGGCTCATGAGGATTCTGATGTGGATTTGTTGGTAGTTTTAAATGATGAAGAGGTACAGACTCGACAAGAAAGAAAATCAATTAGTGATTGGGTTTGGCAATTATTTTTAAAATACTTAATTGATGTATCTGTCATTCCAACCTCAATGAATAAGTATTTAAATTCGGATGATTATTTGTTTAGATTTATAAGAAAAGACGGAAAGCTAATTTATGGATAGTAAGATTAAATTAGCAATAGAAAGGTCGGAAGACTTAATCGAAACTGCAAAAGATGACTTTAAATTAGGACATTTATTAGCAAGTGTTAATCGATGTTATTACGCTTACTTTTGGTTAGCAAGAACATTACTTTTCAAAAGAGATATATTTGTAAAATCTCATAATGGCGTTAAAACAAAATTTAGTGAGTTGTTTATAAAAACTGGGGTTGTTCCCGAAAAATACGGAAGAAACCCATCAGAATTAATGAATGATAGACAAGATGCCGACTATGATTTAGAAAGTGATTTCACCAAAGAAGAGGTCCAAGAAATGATAGATTGGACGGAAGAGTTTTTAGGTTTTGTTAAAGACAATATAGAAAAATTTTAACCTCAAAATCCTCTGAAAATGAGGATTTTACATTTTAGAATGATTGTTTTCTACTGATTCAATCATTCAATTATTGAAAATGACCGACCGTTATATGCAAAGAGGCGTTTCTGCCTCTAAAGAAGATGTCCACAAAGCCATCGAAAAACTTGATAAAGGACTTTTCCCAAAGGCGTTCTGTAAAATCTCTCCCGATATGCTGGGTGGCGATGATGCCTATTGCAACATCATGCACGCTGATGGTGCAGGTACTAAATCATCATTAGCTTACCTCTATTGGAAAGAGACAGGCGATATCTCCGTTTGGCGTGGTATTGCTCAGGATGCCGTTGTGATGAATACCGACGATTTAATTTGTGTGGGTGCAACGGATAATATGCTCCTTTCAAGTACGATTGGACGTAATAAAAACCTCATTTCAGGGGAAGTTATCGCTGAAATTATCAATGGAACGGAGGAGGTTTTAGAAATGCTTCGTGATAATGGAATCGGTATTTGGAGTACTGGTGGAGAAACCGCTGACGTTGGCGATTTAGTTCGTACCATTATTGTAGATTCTACGGTAATTGCGAGAATGAAACGTGCTGACGTTATCTCAAACCACACCATCCAAGCAGGTGATGTTATCGTGGGGTTTGCTTCTGACGGACAAGCAAATTACGAAACTAAATACAACGGAGGAATGGGGTCGAATGGACTCACTTCTGCCCGTCATGATGTTTTGGGGCATTATTTAGCTACAAAATACACAGAAAGTTTTGACCCTGCCGTTCCAGAAAGTTTGGTTTACAGCGGTTCAAAAAGTTTGACAGATAGCGTTGAAGGCACACCTTTAAACGTTGGGCAACTTATCCTCTCTCCTACTCGCACGTACGCACCCGTAGTGAAAGCTCTTTTAAATGAGCTTCGTCCCGTCATTCATGGAATGGTTCATTGTTCGGGTGGGGCTCAAACAAAGGTTTTACATTTTGTGGATGATGTTCATATCATTAAAGACAATATGTTTGCCATTCCTCCTCTTTTCAAAATGATTCAAGCCGAAAGCGGTACAGATTATAAAGAAATGTATAAAGTATTCAATATGGGGCATCGTTTAGAGGTTTATCTTAATCCTCAATATGCTCAAACGGTTATTGATATTGCCCAGTCTTTCGGTATTAATGCCCAAATTATTGGTCGGGTTGAAAGTTCTGAAAATAAGCAAGTTACCATCAAATCTGAGTTCGGAGAATTTGTTTATTAAGTAGCTCAGATTTCAGTCTGTAAGCATGATTATTTACAGACTGAAATCTGTGTTACATAACTTTATTATTTCATGAAAAACCTCCTCTCATCATCTTCTGACGTAGTCGTTACGGGTGCTATCTGGATTGAACGCCAAGATGGTTCAGAACGTTTTTTGGGAAAAGGTAGGATTCAATTATTAGAACTCATCATTGAACACGGTTCCATTTCCAAAGCCGCCAAAGCAATGGAAATGTCTTATAAAAGAGCTTGGGATTTGGTTAATTCAATGAACGCCCAAGCCCAAAAGCCATTTGTAATTACCCAAACGGGCGGGAAAAGCGGTGGTGGAACCATCGTCACCGCAGAAGGTATTCAAGCCATTGCAGAATATAAGGCTCTCCAAAATCGCTTCAGAGCATTTCTTTCACAGGAAAATCAACGTTTATTGTAGGACAGATTTCCAATCTGGTCAGATTTCAGTATTAGATTTCGTTCAAACAGGTTGGAAACCTATCTTCCTATTCGTTATATTTGTGAAAACACAACGAAATTATGGACTCAAGTCTTTTATTGTTACTTCCAATCTTAGCGGTTGTCGCATTTTTATATTCATCCGTTGGGCATGGTGGGGCGAGTGGATACTTAGCAGTTATGGCGATTGTAGGAATCGCCCCTCCCCTCATGAAATCCTCGGCATTGCTCATGAATCTTGCGGTTTCTCTTTTTTCATTTTTAGGATTTTATCGTGCGGGATTTTTCAAATGGAAACTTTTTTTACCTTTTGCACTCGCCAGTATTCCGATGGCATACATAGGCGGGACAATGACGCTTTCAGATGCTATCTACAAAAAAATATTGGCGGTCTGTATTCTCATTTCTATTGCTCGTTTATTGTACCAATTTAAACAAGAAGAAACTCGCAATACGGACGTTCCCGTTTGGGCAGGGCTCCTTTCGGGTGGTATTATTGGACTCCTATCGGGCATGATAGGCATTGGCGGCGGTATTATTCTTAGTCCTTTGATGCTTTTAATGAACTGGGCAAAACTAAAAGAAACGGCAGCGGTTTCAGCTCTCTTTATTTTTGTTAATTCTCTTTCTGGACTATACGGACAAATGATGAAAGGCGGTTTTCAAATTCCTGAGAATTTACAATGGGCAATTTTATCAACCATCGTCGGAGGCTTGTTAGGTTCTTATTATGGTAGCCAAAAATTTAATTTACCTACCCTAAGATATTTGTTAGCAGTTGGTTTAGTCATTGCCTCGGCAAAGTTGGCTTTTAGTTAGTTTATTCGATTTGGGGTCAATTATTAAATCCATTTACTTACATTTTTATTCTATGAAAAACCTTCTTTTACTCTTTTTGCTTTGGAGTTCTATCACTATAAAAGCTCAATCAACCAGTGAAACGCTCACTATTTCGGGAGTTGTACAGAAATCATTAACCCTAAAGATTGATGATTTGAACAAAATGAAAATTGTTGAAAGAAAGGATTTTAAGGTAGTTAGCACTTCTGGCGACATTAGAAAGGAGTTTAAAACTTATAAGGCTGTTTTACTGAAAGACCTTTTAGAAATAGCTACAATTAACCTTCAAAACCCAAAAGAGAAAGGTAAATTATACGTTGTGGCTACTGCTACCGATGGCTATAATGCCATTTTCTCTTATCACGAAATTTTTAATAACCCTGTGGGTGATAATATTTTGGTAGTTTTTGAAGTGAACGGAAATTTCTACGACGGATAAAATTACAGGTGCAAGACACGTAAAATGGCTCAATAGAATTGAAGTAAAGACCATTTAATTTTATAAACTAAAAAAGCCATCTTCAATATGCTTGAGATGGCTTTTTTAGTTTATCCAATTGAAAGACGCTCGGTCAAATTCGGGATTGATACTTTCTTTCTCTTTTCGAGTTGATGACGGTCTTACGTTTCTTTTTCTTTGAAATTCTCTCCAGTTATTTTGCTGGAAAATTGCTCTGTGTTGTTTCATATTTTTGTTTTAAAATTAGTACATCTATGTTATTCAAACGTAACTAATTTATTAACAAATCATCAACAAAACTTAGTTCACTTTTACTACTTTTCCGTAGAGTTTACGCCCATTTTCCATCTGCACCGCCAAAATTATAAGGTTATTTTATTCAATCCTTGATTCAAATAAATAGAGTCGGTTCGGATAATTCTACCAGCCACCGTTAAAAACTTAAACGCACTCATTTGACTGGCAGTTGAGTAAATTTCTGCTGTAAATTTGCCATTGGTTGGGTTAGGAAATAAAGTTATCTCTTTATCATAACCATTTTGATTAATACATAATTCAGACTCTTCACATACGGTTTTCTCTTTGCACGTTAGTACAAATGTTTCTGCTTCGGGTAGGGTAGTTATTGTACCTCCATATCTTATGAATAAACGCCTTGATTTTCCATCTTTGTATAAAGCCCAAGCCGTAGCGGGAATATCAAAACAAAAGGCTTTGTAGTATAATTTATCAGAACCTAAGTTCTCTACCAAGTCGGAACGATAACCTTTATTGGCTTGGGTTGAGCCAATTTTTTGTTTATCTAAATAAAAATCAACGGTCAGTATATCATCATAGTTTTCTGAATTAAAAGCCCATCCTTTTACCGAACAGCAATTAGCTTTTTCAACGAATCCCCGATAAGACAATGACGCTACTGGACCTTTGTCAGTATCAATCGGTGTAGTAATGACAGGATTATTACTACAATCGGTACACCTCTCCCCTACCCCTTTTTGAGTGATGAAAATGGTTTTTACGATTCCTTCTCCTGATACCGTTACTTTGGCGGTTCGAGTTTCTTTTTCGGCGGAGGCTAAAATTTTCAGTCGGAATGATTTGTCATAAGAACCCGTATCGGCACTTACAGTTACCCAGTTAGCGGTTTTTTCAACTTTCCATTTCAAATTTGAGGTTACTTTTACTTCAAACTCTGCCCCCGTCGGGAAAACGTTAGCTAAGGAGTCAGGAGAAATACCCAGT
>JALONS010000007.1 GCA_025454855.1 Arcicella sp. | reverse complement strand
TAAAATTGAGCCGCTTTAATCAATCCATCATCAATACGGGAACGTTTGAGTTTAAAGACTCAATCCTCTCTACCAAAGCCACCTTTGCCATGAATCCAATGTTTACGAATGGTTTAGCAAAATTCAAGTGTTCGTTTGTGGGTGATACACTGATTTTGAGAGGTTTAAGTGTATTTTCGTCAGATAATATTGCTCATCCAGTTTATGCAAATGGTTCGTACATCGTGAGTAAATTAGTAAGGATTAGGAATTGAGGTTATTATGTTTACTTTTGAATTTGAAAAAATAAAACTTCAATGTTCAATCAATTAAAAACTTACTGCCGAAATGTGATTCCCCTTTCAGATGCTGAATTGGAACTTATTGATGTTTATTTTGAAATGAAAATGCTCAAAAAGAAAGAGTTTTTGTTGCAAGATAATACCGTTTGCAATTTCATTGCCTTTATTGCTAAAGGTTCAATCAGACACTTTCATATCAAAGATGGAAATGAGAAAACCTGTGATATTTCGTTTGAAAATAGCTGGGTAACGGATTTTCAGAGTTTTACTTACGAAACCATCGGTAAAATGAATTTACAAGCTCTGGAAGAAACTACCGTTTTGCTAATTCATAAACAAAATCTGTATAAACTTTATAAAGAATACAATAAGTACGAAACTTTTGGGCGAATAATGGCTGAAAATGTAGCCCAAAAAGCCACAGAAATTGCCATGTCATTATCTTCTGAAAAGCCCGAAGAACGTTTCCAAAATCTTATTGCCAAGCAACCCGACCTTTTTCAGCGAGTACCACAAAAATATATTGCCAACTTTTTGGGCATTAGTCCCGAAAGTTTGAGTAGAATAAGAAATAGGGTTTTCCACAAAGAAAAATCTTAACAATAGTCATCGTTTTGCGGGTTTTGGCAAAAGTAATTTTGTCTCATTAAATAAATCAAATAATGAGACAAAAATTATCCACTTTAACATTCATCGCAATGACTGCCACGCACGCCACATTCGCTCAGTTAAATCTCTCAAAGATGAATAGCATCGAACATCAATTAGAGGATGTGATGGAGATTATTGACACCACCTTTCTGAAAACGCAACTCAAAGCCGTAGAATTGGCTTTTGAGCAAAACCCTTCGGAAATTAATAAAGCCCGCAAAGGCATTATTTACCATGAAACAGCCTTGAATCTGGGCTTTTTATCGAAAACTGGATACAAAGGGTATGCTCAAAAAAGTTATGATATTCTCACGGAAATGGCTCAAAATAAACAAACCACACCTGAACTATTACCGTTCATTACCTCATATCGGGCATCAGCTATTTCATTAGTAGGAGCTGAAACCAAGAAGTTAGGTTTATTGGGAGATGCTTTTCGATTATTTGAAATAGCGGTAAAAGATTATGCGGATGTGAGCTATTTACCCGAATTTCTGAGAGGAAGTGTAGCCGAAAACTTGCCTTGGATATTTTACAAGAAACGAAGATTTGCCAAATTGGATATGCAATCCATCATTGATAAACAGGTAAAAAATAAAGAATATGCAAACGACAAAATCATGAGTTTTGTGTATTGGGCGTGGGCAAATCAGCATCAAGGAAAAAATGATAGAACACTGACTATTAAATATTTAGATAACGCTATTTCCCTTGACCCAAATTATACTGGCGGGCGAAAACGGGCGGAGGAATTGAAAGCCAAATTGATGAGAGATTAGTTATTCCGTTAAGCCAAAAACTCAACCTCTCATCACAATCAGACATTTGTCTTGTTTTCAAGTTATTTTAAATACTAACTTCGGAAAAACTTCATACTTTATGACTGTAAAAAAGCTACATTATATCTCGGGGCTTACTATCGCTATTTTTGTTGGACTTCATTTGTTCAATCATCTTTGTAGCATTTTGGGGGCTAACAAGCATATCGAAATAATGAATTTATTACGAGTTTTTTATCGTAATATTTTTGTCGAATCGATTTTACTGATTGCAGTTTTGGTTCAAATAATTTCTGGATTAAAACTATTTTGGGCAAACCGAAAAACCGCCATTTCTAATTTTGAAAAGCTACATATCTACTCTGGGCTGTATTTAGCCATTTTTTTCATCATTCATTTAAGTGCAGTTTTGGGTGGGCGACTTGTTTTGCACCTTGATACCAATTTTTATTTTGGCGTAGCTGGTCTCAATACTTTCCCTTTCAATTTGTTTTTTATTCCGTATTATGGACTGGCTATTTTTGCTTTCTTCGGGCATATTGCAGCCATTCACAACAAAAAAGTGAGCCGAAATATATTAGGTTTAACACCCAGTATGCAAGCAAAAACCATTTTAATAGTTGGTGTTTGCTTGGTTTTAATCATATTTTATGGACTGACCAATGGCTTTCAAGGCGTAGAAATACCGAAGGACTACAATGTTTTGATTGGGAAATAGTATAAAATTGAAAGGCTATAAAAAACAACTTCAAACCAGCCAAAGCACTACTTCGGCTTTTCGTACTTGGATTGAACAATAATACCACTCTTTTGCACTCATCATTTATAGACAAATGTCCTCTTTTGAGCGATTTTAATGATTTAAGTTTGTAAAAAGGATTTTATTGAGGTACTGTTATTTCAGAATCTTTTTTGCTTAACTCTAAATTTACCCATAAAACAAACCCATAAATCATCTCAATTATGAATAGAACAAGCATTTTAAAGCTCATTGCCCTTAATTTTTTAGCGTTATTATTTTTTCAGTCTTGCTCAAAAGACGAAGTTACCGCCAGTGGAAGTCGTGCCGTAAAATATGAAATTACAGGTGATTTTACGGGTAGTTTTATTGTAGCGGCAGTAGTTGCTAATGGCAGTTTTGAAACCTTTGAAGTGAAAAAACTCCCTTGGGTTTACGAGTTTACTGCCGCCAAAACTGTTACTCAGGTTGGAGCAAGTGCCACAGGTACAGGAGGAAGAGATGGTCAGAAAGCCTCTTACAAAGTTTATATAGGTGGTAAAGAAGTTAGCTCTGGGGCTGGCACTGCCATAAGTGGTGGAATTATACAGCTAAACCCTAAATATTATGTTTTTTAAATAAAAACTTACAGTACTCAGCAAGGAGTAGAATCAAGAATTTAGATTTATAATAGCTTTTTATGTACCAATACCTTTCAAATGCAGGGTTGAGTGAACCTCAAATTGAGAAATTCAACTCCATTTTTACTAAAAAAATCCAGTTGAAAAGTGGAGAGTATTTTGTGGAAGAAGGACAAATTTCCAATTATTTGGGGCTTATCGTCAAAGGAGCTTGTCGCTATTTTCACAATACATCGAACGGTGATGAAATAACTCGTTGGGTAGCCTTGGAAAATGATTTTACTACTTCGCTTTCAAGTTTTATTACGGGACAAGCCAGTTTTGAGAGCATTCAAGCTATTAAACCTACCGAAATTTTATTGGCTCAAAAAGCTGATTGGGATTTATTATACGCTGAAAATATATTCATTAGAGCTCTTTGGACGAAGCGAATAGAAGAAGAATATTTAGGCATGGAAAAGCGAGTGACGATGTTCATTACTCGTAATGCTGATGAACGTTATCAATGGATTTTGGACTTCAAACCTGAATTTTTATCAGAAGTTCCCGATAAATATGTAGCTGATATGTTAGGAATTACACCCAGGCATTTGAGTAGGTTAAAAAACCAGAAAAATAGGCATTTGTCTTCCTGATTCAGGATTTTACAGAGGTATTTTTGTTAAAAATATTATGAAAACAGCAAAAATATCTCTAATTCTTACCCTTCTGACTTACTATTCATTTGCTCAACAACTTAGCCCTGAAGTATCAGACCAACAGTTCAAAGTAAGTTTACTTTTCGGTCTTAATCAGCCCATTATCACTCAGGGTTTTAATGTAGAGTTGAATTACTACACAAAGTACTTTGTTTTCGATTATTCTCATGGGTTCAATCTTCATTTCAAAAACAATTTGGTGAATGGTGAAGCAAAAAATCAAAACTTGAAATTCAAGATTCCACATACATTAGGTTTCGGGATAGGCTATCGAATCACCCCCGAATTTAATCTACGAATTGAACCCAAAATACATCTTTGGGAGGTTTCTTACGCCAATCAGTCTTATGATGAAGCTGATATTATCAAAAAATATTCGACTTTTACACTTGGTTTAGGAGCATACTATCGTTGGTTACCTTTCAAAAACACAGAAGGATTTGCCAAAGGATTAACCGTTGCCCCAAGCATACGATGGTGGCCCAATGTGCATACAACGCTAAAAGATGACAAATTTGAGTATTTCAACACCACTACTAATAAAATGGAAGTACACCAAGCCAATAATATTGGCATAAGCAACACCCCATTCTTCGGGAATATCAGTGTGGGTTATACTTTTAGGAATTTTTAAAAAATGCCACAGAAACCTCTCCTCCAAAATCCACCTTATTTTCTCTCGAAAGGTCTCCTCAAAAATACATTTTCTGTTCTGTAAAACAAAAGCGTTTCAATCTATATGACATAGTTTGAAACGTTAAAACCAGAACGTATAATAGTCAGCGTTAATCGTACTTTTATATTTGAGATTCATGCGACTTCAACAGAGGTTTTTGTTAAAAATACTACTCTTTATACTCGCTTTTACAATTTTATGAACGTTACAACTTAGATTTTGTATTAAACTTGCGGCGAACTACTTATCGTTTTTAATTTCCTTTTGATGGATTTCTGATTGAATATTTTGCTGCTCTTTTCTCCAAGTTTGCTCTACCATCGGACCAGTTTTATGCCCCCCTAAAAGGTGTAAATGTATATGAAATACCGATTGACCTGCATCTTCGTTGGTGTTAAATACTAAACGATAACCTGTTTCAGCGACCCCCAACTTTTTGGCTAAACCTGTGGCTATCAGAATCATTTTTCCTACGATTTTTTCATCTTTGGCACCTAGGTCATTGAGTGTTGCAATTCGCTTGCGTGGCACAATTAACACATGAACGGGTAGCTGTGGAGAATTACTTTTGAAAGCAACGATTTGTTTATCCTCGTAAAGGATGAGTTCGGGATTTTTACTATCTATTTCATCCTGAAAAAGTGAAGCCTCTGCTAATTGTTTAGCTTTTTTAGCTTGGTATTCAGTTGATTGAGCATTGGATGAAAAACAAAATAAAAATGAGAAAAAAATGGGAAAAGCAATATTAGTTTTAAACATAATTTATTGTGGATTTTGGCATGAGTTAAAAGTCTTGAAACCAGATACAAAATTATGGCAGATACTATCTAAGTGATAAAGCGTTTTCAGAGGGATTACTTCTAAGTAATTTGGTTATTGTTGCCTCCACTTTAGCATGAGCAAAACTGGTAGTTGACAAATGATATTTTAGAACAAATGTTGTTATTCCTTTGTCGGTAAACGCCTTGACAATATCATCTCCCTCATCTACCGCAACTCTACACCTACCATTCGGAAAAATTGTTACGGCTGTTCTATTTTCTGTGCCTTTTTAGGGGTAAAGACAGTCAAGGGAGGAATACTAATTTTTGTAAAGTAACCATTTACAGTATCCTTCGTTTCCTGATAATTGATGGGTGTTTTTTTGAATTCGGTATTTCAACAGAATAAAGAGGTACTACTTTTTCCTGTGCTGAAAGATTGATAAAACCCACGAAATGCCATAACATAAAAAAACTTTTTACATGAAACTTTGAATTTTTAATAGTTTTGGATAGGTCAAATTTACCTCTTCATTTATCTATCACAATAAGACATTTGTCCTGTTGTGATGGACGGTCGAATTTGCATTTAAAATTAATGTCATCAATTCATTAAATGAGACTTCCTTCGAGTAATCAGAAGGTATTAATAGTTAGATTACAACTTCTCAAATTCTTTCAAATCGTCTATCAATTCCATTGATTTAATTATTGGATTCCACTCTTTTCCTTCAAAAAGTAACTTAAACCATCTTTTGTCCTTGTTTTTAGGATTGATATTGATGAACAACCATATAGCACCATAAATCAATAATAAGGTAACTATTCCTTGAAATACCAACCAAAATAAGTTGTCTGCCTTGAACAAAGACGGGTTTAAGTAGAATGTACTCCAAACGGGTAGTTGTAAAAATAGAATTCGAGTAACCCAAAGAGTTGAGGTTTTGAGTTCAGATAGTTTCTGTTGTGTAATTACAACTGATTGGCTATTATCTACCTGTTGAATGGTAATCAGTTGATAAAGATAAACGCCGATGGCTAATTTGGTGATGACTGACTGAATAGAAGCCGATACCGTAAAAAACCAAGTGGCAACTCCGAAGGTATTAATGATGATTGTATCTAAAAAAAATACCCAAAGAATACCCACAATGATTGCAATAATTTTTGTAGGTTTCATGGAATTCAATAAAGACATTACGCTCAAATTAGTCGTATTCTCTAAGTTTTTTTTATTGATTATCAAGTTTGTGTCTTGCTTTTCATAAAGAGAAGCCCACATTTGTTTTAATTCTATATCTTCCATTTTTAGGATTGTTTTGAAAATCTTTGTTTTAATTTTTCTTTGATTCTTAGTATTTTAGTTGAGACGTTCGAGACCGAAATTCCTAATATTTCTGATATTTCAATATGGTTTTTGTTTTCTAAATACAAGATTATTAGGGCTTTATCTAAATCATTCAATTCTGAAATAAACTTCTCTAAAAGTATTAGATTGGGGTCATTCTCGTTGGTAGGTATGTCAGCAAAATCTTGAATGGCAAAATCAATTATTTGATTATGTTTTTGTTTTGTCATGTACTTTCGGTAGTAAGAGATGGCTATATTTAGCACCACTCTATATAACCAAGTCGATAATTTGAATTCATTATTATATCTTGGTAATGATTGCCAAACTTGTATCATCATTTCTTGCAAAAGGTCTTTTCGGTCTTCTTCATCTTGGCAATATGTTTTAGCAACTTTGATAAAAATTCCTTTATGCTCGGTCACTATAATATCAAACAAGTTATTCTGAGTTGATTTATCCATTTGTTAAACTGTTGAAGCACAGTAATGTGGTTTTAGTAATTGTGAATGTTTTGATTGACCAATTATTCGTATGACCAGCTAAAATATCACAGTTACTCACAAATAGTAATCATTTTTTGTTACAATGTGATACAGATTGAAGGCTTGTATTATTTTTTTTCAAAACTTTCAAGCCAAAAATTACCCTTAAAATATTGAAACGCCTTATAATTAGCTCAAATAGGATTAAACTGCCTGCAAGCGTAAAAATTACAAGTGATATAAATTTTAGAATTACACCAATTTTTAAAGGAAATATTAAAATTGACCCTAAAAACAAAAATACCATGTGTAGGATATAAACTGGATAAGCTGCTTCTTTTAAATAGTTCAATGTTTTACTGTCTTTATTCAAATATTTGTATGCAAAAGATACTACCGAAAATACCCAACAATTAGACTCGATTGCTAAAAGATATGAAGTTGGGATGGTCGGTTTTTGCAAAACCCTCAACACAAATAATGTGATTGCAATCAATGTAAAAAGCCACTGCCATTGCAGAAGCATTTTCCAAACAGGTGCACCGCCCAACATCGATAAAAAACCTGTAAAAAAGGCTAATAAACCCAACAAAAAACCATGTGTACTAAAAGCATACATTTCAAAAATAGCAGGTTTGGTTACTACTAATTCCAGTTGAAAGAGTGCAAAAATGAAAAGTAAAAAATAAGGTTTATGTATTATTTTTTTAATAAAGGTTATGGATGAATCGGCCGCTTTATTTTTGAGAAAAAAGCATATAGGGGACAATATGACTACATAAAGCAGAATATTTCCCAAAAACCATAAATGCCCCATACTTGGCGTATAAGTAATTTCACGCTTATAATAGTATTGTAATAAATACCAATTTAGTGGTACAATAAGTACACTTCCCAACATCAAAGGTAGTCCGATTCGTAGGAATCGTTCTATTAAAAGCTGTTTCCAATTTCTATTCTGAAGAGCTAAATATAATCCCATACCTGAGAGGTAAAATAAAAGGGGAATTCGCCAGATGTTAAGCATCATCATGGGTATCCATAATTGCTGCCATGATTCAGTATTGGTAATAAAACCAATAAACCCACCCCAAGGCTGAAAGCCTATTGCAGTATGATAAATTACTAAAAGAAGTATAGCTATTATCCTGACCCAATCAATGTCATATCGTCTTTCCATTATTTCAACATTTTGGCTATTAAAGGTCTTGTTTTTTCGATATAAGAGAGGTCGATTTTTACACCCATTGGCTCGAACATTTGTTTCATTGGCTCATAAATATTCTTAACTGTACTGAATGGGGCAGAAACGGTTTCGAGTGGAGTGCTACCATATTTGTTTTTAATAGTTTTATTGGCTTTATGACTGAGTAGTAGTTTCACCATTTCAGGTTTACAGAAAAATGCAGCTACATGAAGTGCCGTAGAGCCATCGTTGTTCTGAAAGTTTATATCAGCACCCGCTTGAATCAATAATTGAGCTATTGCTTTTTTCTCATACAAACAAGCAGTAATCAATGGACTTGAACCTCCTAATGGGTCTTTTTCATTGATATTTTTTTTGGCTAAAATGTATTTTTTTACAGCGGCAATGTTATTGTTGATTACTGCTTCATGGATATTAATTTCTTTGGATTGGTATCTAACAAAAGCAGATTTTATGTTGGTACAATTGAAGCTGAAAGCCATGTTTTGGTTAAAAATAAGCAATAGCATAGCAGCGGACTGTTTTAGCCCGAATGTGAATTTTGATTTCATTTCCCGAATATTTTAAAGATTTATTACTGCTCTATGATTCGATTAGAATAGAGAAATATCACAGTTGTTTGGATTTTATTTTTCGGAAGTATGTACTTACTAATGCCAAATTTGACCAACATTAACCGCAGACGGCGGTTTCACATCCCATCTGCGGTTTTGCATTAATAAATATATTGTTCCGTTATTTTTTTTGGAATTCAAGTATATCACCTGGTTGGCAGTCTAATGCTTCACAAATCGCTTCCAGAGTGTTAAAGCGGACGGCTTTTGCTTTTCCTGTTTTTAAAATTGACAGATTTGAAAGTGTTAAATCCACTTTTTCGGATAGTTCATTTAATGACATTTTCCGTTTTGCCATCATTACATCAAGGTTTACAACTATAGGCATGGCTTATATGGTTAAATCATTTTCGTTTTGTAATTCAATTCCTCTGGTGAAAACATGGGCAATTACTAATAAAATTACTCCCACAAATAACCAAACGTTTGCACCATCTATTTTTAAATTTTGAATAGTAGGTATGCTAACGCCCTCATTTAGCATCTTTTCTACCATGTCTGCACCCCATGATGAAACTAATCCGATACCAAGAGATATACATCCAGCAATTTGTATGAATTGCTTAGATTTCTCTGAAAACGGCTTTAAAATATCCAATTTTTTTTCATAGAACATTCTGGTAATCAAATAAAACAAAATCGATTTCATAATTGCCGCAATGGACATAATACAGGTGAGTATAGCAAAGTGGCTTACACTAAACTGATGTAATGCGGATAAATCTAAATGACTCCAAAACTTTCTGGCTAATTCAGGATTGAAAAATAGGGTATAAATGGTATTCGTCAGGAAACCACCAACATCAATACAAAGCCCCACAAAAATTACCCATGATACAATGATCAAGATGTATTTGGTTAAATTACTTTTTGCATTCATTTTGCTAATATTTAATTGTTATAATACAAAGATAGTTAAAATTTATTGTTTATTAATAAATTTTAACTATTTATTAATAAATGTACGCTAATAAAAAACCCCTTCCGAGTTTTGATATGCTCAGAAGGGGTTTCTAATTCACTTGCATTGTTTCATTATGACCTTTATTACATCAGAAAATAGGTAAATTTCTTCTAATGGATTTGACTCATAAAGGCATTAATGTTCTTATAGAGAAACTGTGGAAGGAGATTAATTGCAAATATTCGCAAGATAGACCCCATTAATAGGAGTATCCCTAAGAATGAATCCACATTTATTTCTTAATCGTCGTTACACTACCATTCGGTTCAACAGATTTATCATCTATTTTTGACGCATTTGAGACTACAATATGGATATTAGGCTTATAGGCTGCTCCCAGCAATAATTTCAAATCAACTTCAATAGTGTGTTTCATTACGGCTAAACATTGTACCTGAGAAACTGGCTCGTGTGAGATTATCAAATTCGTAGTACTCAAAACCATATTCGGATTGGCTGGTTCTGTGAAGTTGATAACACCATCCCAAATAATACGGTATGCCTGCGTATCACAACCGCCTTCAACCGTGATTTTGAGAAGGTTATCATTTCTTTTAATCTCCAAAATATCAAATGGATAACCTTTAAAGTTGGTTCTGGCATTAAGCAATTTTACATATTCGGAAGTACTTTTTTCTGATTTAATATTACTGGCTGGAGAGTCAATAAGTTGTTCAGATTGGTGACAACTCATTAAATTCAAACCCAATAAAAGTACCATTGCTAATATTTTGAACTCCTTTTTGATTGTTTTCATAATTTGTTTTTGTTTAAATGGTAATTTTACTTTTTACATTCTCCTTTATAAACTACTCTAATGCCAGCTGCAGCGGCAACGCAATCATTTCCATAAGTTTTGCCATTGCAACCACAAACAGGGTCGTATTGTGCGGTACAAGCAACAGTCGTATTGATTTTTTCTACGCAATCAGTACCTACTATTTCTTCTTCAACTAATTTTTGCTCACACCCTATCATTGCTCCAATGATTAGAATCAACATAATTTTTTTCATTTATTTTGTGTGTTTTAACGTACAAAATAAAGACTTAGGATGGCGAAAAAAGGTTGGAAAAGACTTTAATTATTAGACAAATGTCTGGTTTTGAATTTGGGTTGGCTTGCTAAAAACAAAAAATAAGTAAGTATGATTATACAAAAAGCTACACCTGATTTTACACAATCAACGTAACTATTAGTTGCGAATCCTGAAATGAACGCAAAAATCACATCGAAGGTGAATCCAGCAAAAACCCATTCTTTGAGTCGATTAAATTTAGGAATTAATAAAGATATCGACCCACAAATTTTGGCTATCCCAAGTGTTGTGATAAAATAAGGAGGATAACCCATTTTTAAAGTTTTGGGATAAGTAACGGGGCTTTTAATGATTTCCCAAAAACCACTCAAGGCAAAAAAAGATGCCAGTAGAATTGCAAGAATCCAATAGGTTTTTTTCATAGCTGATTTTAATTTTTAAGTATTTGCTTATAATTGGTTTAGGATATTTCCAGAACGAACTTTGAGAATACCTGTCTGATTATTAACAGTTAGTACTACACTTGTTTTTGTTCAGCTCCAGCTCCCAATCCCCAATTGATGTAAAATTAGTTCTGTCTAAAACTTAAAAATAAGCCATTTGTCCTATAATGTAACTTCCTTACGTAGTCGAGTCAAATGGCGTTGGCTTATGCCTAAATATGAAGATAAATACTTGAGTGGAATCTGTTGGAGGTAATGAGGTTTTTGTTCAAGGAGGTTTAAATAGCGTTGCTTGGGAGTTTCGTTGAGTAAAGAAAAAACTCGCTTTTCGAGTTCTATGTATTCTATTTTTACCATTGCCTTACTGAATTTCACCCAGTTGATATTATTACCAAGATTATTTTCCAAAAAATCCAATGATAGCACAATCAAGTCGGCATCTGTAATAGCCTCAATACATTCTTTGGTTTCTATACCAGAAACTAAAGAAGAATAAGCCGCAATCATCTGATGTGGAAATGTGATACGATAGGTTTTCTCTTCGCCTGAAACTTCTCGAATGTAATGTCTAAAAAAGCCATTTTTCACAAAGGCAAACTCTCTACTAATTACTCCTTCACCAATGAAATATTCTCCTTTTCGGATTGTCCTATGGGTAAGTCCTTCCATAATAATACCAATTTCGGTATCGGTCAAAATATCAAATTGCTTAAAAAATGACTTTAGTGATTCCTGATAATTCATAGAAGATAAGGGGAAAGGGCTACATATTTTTCAAAATATCAACTAACTGATTAAGAGCCTTTTTTGCCTCGCTCATTACTGGCAAAAAAGCCCAAATATGAGGCATTTCTTCTCCTCTGACGATATAGACGGGTACATTTTCTGCTCTTAATTTTTGGATGAAAATTTCAGCGTCAGGATACATAACATCGTGTGTGGCTATGAAAAGATACGTAGGAATGAATTTTTGAAAACTACCATATAAGGGAGAAATTTCTTCACTTTTTAGGCTGATATTTCCTGCACACATTGTTTTGGCAGAAATTACTCCTTTTCGAGATAACATTATATCCACTTTATCGATGATTTCTATGGCTGGATTGGTCATACTTGCATCCAAGACAGGCGAAAGCAAAACAATACTTTTAGGTAAAGGCTGATTTCGTTTAATTAGTCGTTGAACTAATAAAAGTAATAATGTTGCTCCCATCGAATCGCCCAAAAGAATGATGTTTTTAGGAGCATATTGTGTAAGAATATCATTGTAAACTGCATCAATGTTCTGGTTGATTTCTGTAATTTGATGTTCAGGTGCTTTGGGGTAATTCACCAAAAAAGCCTTGATATTTGTTTGTTTTACAATTTGAGCAATACTGTTCCAATGCAACTCTGTCGGACCATAAACAGATGCTCCTCCGTGGCAATAAAGAATGATGTTTTCGGAAGATTTTGATTTGGGGAAGACCGCTGTAACGGTTGTTTTCTCTATATTAAATGACTGAAATTCAAGGCTCAATACATTCTTTCTGCTTATTGTATGAATATCATCTTTTCTGAGTGTTTGGTAATCAATAGGGTGGTTTGAAAAGATTCTTTTAATACCTTTTAATTTGATGACAGTAGCGGTTAGGTAGTATGTTAGACTTTTCATTTTGGTACTTGGTTTTTGACATTACAAAAAGAGAAGCTAATGATTTTTATGAGAAATTATTTTACTGAACGATTAAATACGTTTGGGTAAATAATTGATAAAAAGCCCATTATCAAAAGAAAATTAAATTCAACGCCATTTCTGCCACCCCCTACTACAAACCAACCATCTTTCAAATGTATCATCAAAATACCAGCAATCAGTATAAAAATGGTTATGAAAGAATTTGTCTTTAAATACTTATTGGTAAGTAGCGAAAATACAAGAGCAAGATGAGAAAGTTTAATTGCCCAAGCCAACGGTAAACCAATAGGGGCAAAACCAACCTGATTTAGGTATAAATTACCAAAATTATTAATGCCATTGTTGAACATTCCTGCTATACTATGAACAAGAAAAATGACAATTAGGGCAATACGAAGAAAAGATAGGTTTTGTATCATGGTTATTTTGGAGATGGGTTATTGTACAAATTTTAGATATTTTGACTTCTTAAAAATCTTTTCCAGTTTCCAATGTTCTTGTCGGATTGCATTGAAAAGCGGAGTTACCCCAGAGTTATTGGGTGTGTATGGATTGGCACCATAATCAAGCAACAAACGTGCTGCTTCTATATTCCCCGTCCATCCTGCCCAATGAAGGGGCGTTTCATAGATTCCATCACGAGCATCAATATTTGCTCCTTTTTCCAAAAGTAATTTTACAATTTTTACGTTATTGTACTCTACACCGTAGTGCAAGGGCGTTATGTGTTCGTTATTACTTGTATTCACTTCTGCTCCCTTTTCTACAAAATATTTCACTAAATGAAAGTAGCTCAACTTAGCTACCATATTCAAAGGTGTGTTTCCGTTTTCATCTCTACAATTCACATCAGCTCCCTTCAACATGGCTTTCTTAATATCTTGCACGTTGCCATGCAAAGCAGCAGCTAAAAGTAATTGATTAGCAGATTCCTTCGTTTTTTCATTTTTACTGATTGTATCTAACCCTATTTCTTGGGCAATAGATTGGTTTGAAACAATTGATAATGAGATGGTTATGAATAAGCAAATGACTCTCATACAGATAAATTTATACTTATAACTTTTATTTTATTTCAAAATTTTCAAGGATTGAATATCATTGTTGGTTAAATTCTGAACGTTACGACTTATTTTCTCTATGTCCCAATCCCACCATCTAATCTCCATTAATTCAGCTATTTCAATATCAGAAAAACGTTTTTTGATTAATTTGGCAGGATTTCCACCCACAATGGCATAGGGTTCAACGTCTTTGGTAACAACCGAATTTGTACCAATAATTGCTCCATCCCCAATGGTCACACCAGCCATAATGGTGGCGTTATAGCCAATCCAAACATCATTGCCAATCACAAGATTCCCTTTAGACGGATAATTTTTACCCTCCATTGCATTCTCCCAACCATTTCCAAAAATGGCAAAAGGATAGCTTGTAATAGCGTCTGTTAAGTGATTTGCTCCATTCATGATAAAGGTTACATCTGAAGCAATCATACAAAATTTACCGATGATTAATTTGTCTCCTGTGAAATCAAAATGATATTTTACATTCTTTTCGAAATTCATAACATCTTCAAAATCATCATAATAAGTGTAATCACCTACAATGATATTAGGGTTTTTGATGATGTTTTTCAAAAAGCAAAGCCTGTTGTAGTGAGTTAATGGAAATGTTTTGTTTTTATCAGGACCTGTCATTTTTGTACGGTTTGGTATTGATTTACAAATGTAGAGATATTCCATTTTAACAAATAAGACAAATGTCCTATTTTGATGGATGGTTTATGAGAATAAAATATCAACCCCTTGCTGTTAAGTACAAAGACACAATTATTTAAGAATTACGATTGATTTGATTTGTGATTATTCGTCTGATTATCAACGATTTATCGTAAATCTTAATCGCAGTGGCGAACCACTCAGATTAATCGTAAATAATTTATGCTGATTACTTATTATCCTACAACGTTTGAATGATTACAGTAAACTTATAAGTTAGAACTACCAGAAATTTTTCTTGCTTCATGTGTTTTAAGCGAAATAATCAAAATACCCTTTCTGTAATGTTGAAAGGGTGTAAAAACTCTTTTAGTAAGCCTGACTCATACCTATTTGTTTTGGATTTCGAAAAATGAGTAGATAATATTCAGCTAAAGCCAACCCTAAATTGCCATTAATTTCAAAATAGTCTTACTTCCGAAGAGTCATAATTTCAACCCCTGCAATAAATAAGATAACCAAGATTTCGAGTAGAAAGTAGGATACTCCCCAAAGGGTTAATTGCTTGAATTTGAGAATAATAACGGTTGTTGTAAAAAGACAATAAGCTAAATTACCCAATATCACAAATTTCATGTAGAATTTCCAATTTTGAGGTTTTAAGAGGAAACAACTCATGGAAAAAATCAATAGAGTAGTTATTGGGATTGACAAAACAACTGTTGCAGACTTACTAAGTCCAAAGAAATTCTCGTTGGGCATTATTAATAAAATAAGTAGCGATAGCGAAATGAATGCTCCTGTCATATCTAAAAGAAATATGTAAAAATGATGTGTTGTGATATTGGGAAGACGCATGATATTTTATATTTTAATTAGTGATTTTTTCAATCCTTTGATAATCAGATAAATACCAAGTGACAATTCGAATAAGGCAACAGGAACGGCTGATAGTGCTGGCACAGGGTCGAGTCGCTCAAAGATACCAAACAACACAGTAAAGTAACCAGCAACAAGTATTGGTGCTCCGATGATTCCAATAAAGGCAATTATCCGAGGAACAAGGCGTGATTTGTACAGTAACAATCCCAATATCAAGTCACATACGGCTGGCATAAAGCTCTGACCAAGTAAGAAAATTCTGTGATAAAGAGAAACGAGTGCATGGCTCGTAGCCAAGGTGTCTGCACCGGCACCTTCCTGCCGCAAACTAACAATTGATAAAATAAACGCCACTCCAACGAAGATAGTGCCTGATTCCAGAATACGAGCGGCAACAAGACCTAATGCCATTGTTTCGTTGTGTTTTTTTAGTACTGGAAATAGGACAACGGCAGTAGAAATACCCGCCAGAGCTACGATAATTTCGAGAATTCCACCTACGATAGCAGCGTTATCCGAACCTGTGCTGGTTAGGTAGTTTGCTTTTTTTACGTCTTCATAAAGGGTAATCGTTGGAATTGAAACAAAAGTTAATAAGTAAAGTCCACCTGCAATTAATGAAGTTTTCCGTACTGAATTCATTTGTCCTTGTCTTGTTCTTGTGATAGTATTCATAAGTAGAAGTATGGGGTCTCCAAAGTATTTAATCAAATAATAGTTTCCTTTTTATTTAAGGGGGTATTCAATGGCAATTTTCCTGCCTTCGTCATATTTTCTAATGTAGTAAATTGCTAAAATTCAATTTTATAACTCAAATTTGGAATTACTATAGCTTCTCTGTGTTCCACTACACTTTGGGTTTTGTAGTTATACTGAAAATCATAAAACTCATTAAAGCGACCTGCATTGAGTATTTTTAGTGCTAATTCTCTGGTAGATTTTAGTTTATTTATGCGATATACAAATGTTAGATGAGTAGTAAATGATGGTGATAATTGATTAGAAAAAGCTCGTGTTTCATCAAAAACAACCGTTTGACTATTATTAGAGGCACCAGTATCAATAGGCGAGTATCTGTCGCCGCCTTGATGGCTGAATCGGGTATTAATACCAAAACTCTTTTGATTTGACTTCCCGAAGGTCCACTCCTTACCCACTAAGAAATTAAGCACATAGTTCCTATTGAAGCGGGTATTTCTCCAAATATTATCACCTCCTCTGTATTCAGAATTAAAGATTGATACCGTTGTAGCATAATAAAAACCATTGGTTAAGTATTTATCTAAACTAATATCAATTCCATAGTTTCTTCCATTGCCTGTATTTTCTAATTTTTGATTAAAGAACCAGTCGTTTATTAAGTTGAGGAAAGAAAAAGAACTGCCTTTTATCACAGGTATATCATATAAATGTTGATAATACGTTTCGACTTTCAAATGTACATTTTCGGAAATATTTAAATCGTAACCCAGTACGGCATGATGGGCTTTTGTGAAATCAATATTTTTATTGATTGCCATATTTCCCAATTCTTTATTCTTAGCGAAATAATAATTTAGCTTCTCTAAACGACTATGCAAACCATACCCCAAACTCAAAGATTGGTTGCTTTTATATTGATACTTTAAGCCAATTCGTGGCTCAATCGTATAATTATTATTAAGGGTAAAAAGCTGGAAATTCAACCCTACGTTCATGGTTAGATTTTCCGAAAAACTGAGGGTAGAATTACTGTAAGCCGTAGCTAAAAAACTGTTTCCTTTTTCATCGACGATAGATTGAGCATTTTTATTAAGTGAAAAACTATAAGTCATATTCGTTAGTATCACGCCTGTCTTGTTCGTATGCTTCGCATTGAATTTGGTATTGATTACAGAAGAAAAAATGAAATTTGTTAAAGTATTTTTTACATTACTTTCGGGTTTGAGTATCCCATTATCTTGTAAATTCTGAATTGAAAAATCAAACCCATTAGTTGTGCTTGCCAAGGTAGATTTGATATAAGTTTTGTCATTCAAAAAAAACTTATGACTAACTCCCAGTGTTCCCATAAACAGGCTTATGTCTTGTGCTTGTTTATCGGTAATATTATCCCAATCTTTTTTATCTGTCTTGGCTTTTATCCCTGTATAATCTTTCAAACCCAGCCCCCAAACTGAAAATATACCAGCTTTTTTGGTCGGAAAATTGAGTTTGAAAGAAAAGTCTTGATATTCAACACCATTGCCACCTCCTTCTGGTAATAGAGGTTTGAGCAATGCCAGAGTAGAATATCGGTAATTAAATAAATAAGAGGATTTGCTATCTTTTTTAAAAGGACCTTCCGAGGCAAAATCAAGCCCAGTTAAACCAATTTGTATAGTGTGTTCGTGTTTGAGATTATTTCCTTTACGCATAGCCATGTCGAAAACCCCCGACAAGGCATTACTGTATTCAGCAGGAAAAGCACCTGAGAAAAAATCGGAATTGCCAAGACTATGGCTACTTAATGCCGAAAGAACCCCACCCCCGAAAATAGCATTGTCTGCAAAATGATTAGGATTAGGTATTTCTATACCCTCAAATTTCCATTGTAAAGAATTAGGATTGTTTCCCCTAACACTTATGCCATTGTTGCCTACATTGGAACTAACCCCTGCAAAAGCCGAAACCAAACGAGCGGGGTCATCAAATCCTCCTGCGTAACGCCTTACTTCTTCTACACTTAGCATTTTGGCACTGACAGATGCTGTTGTATTTAGAGGGATTTCTTTATTCATCTTTGGTTTCACAATTACCTCAGCTAAGCTGACTATTTTTTCTTTGAGCAAAATCGTCAGAAAAACTTCTTTGGCTGATGTGACCAATATCTCATTTAGGGTAAGAGGTTCAAAACCAATTACCGAAACGGTAATATTGTGATGACCTACTGGAATCTTTGAGAGAATGAAATTGCCTAATGAATCTGATACTGTGCCAACGTGTAGAGTATTGACTGATATACTGGCAAACGAAATAGGCTGATTTGAAGCATTATCTAAAATTACACCTCTGAGGGTCTGAGTTGGTTTTTGGGCAAAAAATGTGAATGAAAACAAGAATAAAGTAATAAAAATAAGTTTTGAGTACATAAAAATATTGTGCTTTGTGAATGAATAAATAATCACAAAGTTCCCTCAATGTACATTGTGCTACAATACTGATTTATCATTACTCATCAGCTCAATAATCCGTATTTCGAGGCAAAAACTACCGCTTCCATTGAATTATTTGCCCCTAATTTTTCTAAAAACCTTTGTCTATGGGTGTTTACAGTATGCACACTTATGGCTAATTTACCCGAAATTTCCTTGCTTAAAAAACCATCTCTCACCAATTTCAGAATCTCAATTTCTCGTTTAGTCAGTTCAAACTCTATTTTTTGGGGTGTTTCGATATTAATGATTTCTCCAGTCCTAAAATTCAGTAATTGACTTCTACAGTCTTCGTGGATATCTTGACTTGGTGAAATATCAACGATATTTATCATCAACCAGACCTGCCCTTTAGGGTCTAACTCCAGCACCTGATACTGCTCAATAACTCTGACATACTGGTTCTGAGCATTCAGCATCCGATATTCGTAGATATGTTTATGATTTAATTTTTCATCACTCGAAAAACTATTCATCAATTTCAAGATAGTAACACCATTGATACTTAATTTGAGGGCATCGTCAGGGTGGATTTTACTGGCAAAAAAATGTTGTCCAAGCTCTTGATAATCTGATTGTGCATAACCTAATAAACTCCCAAAGTTGGATGAATAGAAAATCATTTCTCGTTTACAAAAATCAAAGATTCCAGTCCCTGAATTTCCAATATCAGAGAGTGTTTGTAAAGCTCTCGAATGTTTTTCTACCACTGAATAGTCTAAACTTTTCTCATCATATTGGTATTGCGTAAGAAATTTTAAAAATATTGTTTCTATGCTGTTTTGCTCTGACATGACTTTTGAGGAATAAATTATTGTTTACAAATTTAACTACATTTCATGTTCAAAACCTTTTGACAAGTTGATTTGAATAAATAGTACCACAGCCCGTTAACTTTCTTTTTGGGCTGTAAAAATTACATTGGAAATCCACTTCCTGCAATTATTTTCCAAGAATTGTTAAATAATTTCCAAACTCGTAAATATCTAAATCTGCCATCAATTTTTTGATTACCGTATTTTGCTTTCAAATAAATCGTTACTGCTACCATACAAGTTTCTTCAATAGGGCTAATGATTTGATCAGTTGCAGATATTTCGAAAATTTTCATCATTCCAGATTTATAATTTTCAATATCTATTTGCTTAGTGATTGTCTGCCCTGTTGGAATATTGAAAATTAGACTATCATGCAGAAGTTCGTCAAGTGTATTAATGTCTCCAATTTTCAAAGCATCTAATAGCTTATTTTCACATTCAATTATTTGTTCTAACTGTGTCATAACTTACATAATTAATTGATTTTTACGATGGTCTCACAGCCCAAATATAGGCATATAGCGGTATTTATCAATAAGACAAATGTCCTATTTTGATGAGTGGTTTAAATAAAATAAATAGAAAACCTTTGGATAGGATGTTCTATCCAAAGGTTTTCTAATATTAGACCAACTTCCTCAAAATCTGCGATTATAGCCAATCTGAAAGTAAAAAGGCAAAGTAGGTTCTGTCTTAAAATTTTGATTGAGTAACTTTCCAATTTTTAAATTCAAATCATTTTTTTGCCCCAACGCCATGCCCGACTGTATGCCATAGGCAAAATTTCCGCCTGTGGGTATGTACCAACCCGTAGTTAGGTCTGGATTATTGTCGAGGGCAGCAGATAAGTGTTTGATATGTGTAACGATGGCTTTATCAAAACTGATTTCGCCTGCTATATACCAACGAGGTTTGTAATAGCCAGCGACAGTGGCAAACTCACTTCCAAAATTGAGCAAGCGAGCATAGTCATTTTCAAAACGGCGGAAAATGCCATTCACTTTGACAGTAGCTGAAAAATTTCCGCTGTGTATTAACTCCAGTTGCACGCCCATTTTTACTTTGAAATCTTCTAAAACTTTATTCCCAGAAGGTAAACTGAATTCACCATTCAATACCATTGATAATTTAGTATTCAATTTTCTGCCATAGTTTACGCCATAAGATAAACCGTAATCTAAACCTGTATTTACACCAATGAGATGTTTTTGGTCTTGACTAAATGCCCTCCAATTGATATTTTGAGCATTTGTGATTCGTTGAATTAAGAGTAATAATAGGATTTTGATGATTGTATTTTTCATAAATTGTTTACTTTAAAGTGTTTAAATAGGTCTTAGCTACTGGATAAAAATTTTGCCAACCTTTATCGAAAGAAATCATATTATGTCCTGAATCTTTTATTAATTCTAATTGCACATTTGGGTAAGCGGATGATACTTTCTTAGCGTGAGTTTCGCCATAAGCGGTATTGTTTTGGCTATATACAAAGAGAATTTTGGTTTTGTATTGACTCAAATTGGTTGTCCAGTTAGGTTGTTGCTTATCACCCAAATCTAATAAAGCACGGTTTATAACTGAGCCATATCGCCAAAATTTTGTATTTACTTCATTGCCAATAGGACTATCTTTTTCGGCAGCCGCAAAAAGAGAGAATTTGTAGTCTAAAAGTTCATGCTGGTTTTCATCACCTGTTAAAAATTGGTCTTGGTAAGCTATATCATTAAGGGCTTCGCTGGTAAAATTAATTCTGAACGCTCTACCAATATAGTCTTTCACATCTTGCCAAATAAGTCCACCCGGTTCAGCTATGATTGCTCCATTGATTTTGGTAAGATTGGAATTGATAAAAATGCTTGCCAACATACCGCCCCATGAATGTCCCAGTATAAAAACCTTTTGGTTGGGAGATTTTCGATAGTAATCAATAACGCCACCTAATTCTATTTCTAAGTCATTGATTTTATAGGTTTCTTTATTGAGCCTTTGCGACAGCCCAGAACCTCGTTGATCATAGAAAACCACATAAAAACCATCATCTACAAACTTTTTGCAGTTGAGTAGATAGCGATAATCATTGCCTGGACCACCATGTAGAATCAACAGGATAGGATTATTGGGATTTCCAAAAGCCTCTGCGTGGAGTAAAACATTATTGATTTTTATGGAAGGAAGAGAAGGGTCTTCTACCACCGTTTTGGGAACTAATAAACCTGCTTTGTTGGGGCTGAGTTCACCCTCTTTACATCCTACAATACCATAGTTTAAAGAGGTAATAATCAAAAATAACTTTATTGTTTTATTCATAATTTTTGTGTTTAATTCTCTGCAAAATTCAACACAAAGACCTCTTAAAACGCCCCAGAATGTAAGGTGGAACGCTTAGGGAAGAAGATTCATGGATTAGTCCAAAACAATATTTAATTGCTTCAAATACTCAGAAGGAGCAAAGCCTGTGGCTTTTTTAAAATTGCGGTTAAAGGATGTTTTAGAATTAAAACCGCAGTCATAAGCCAGGGCTAAAAGGGTGTATTTTTGGTTTTGAGGGAGTTTTACCATTGTTTTGAAAGCCTCAACACGATGATAATTGATGTAGTCGAAAAAAGTTTTACCCTCAAACGTATTGATAACCTGCGATAGACTGTTAGGATGAACATTGAGATAGACAGCCAAATCATTCAAGGATAATTCTGGATTTTCGTACAATCTTTCAGACTCCATTATGGTTTTAAGTTGTGTATGTATTAGTACTGCAGCCGACTCAGTCAAACTTGATTTTTCATATTTTTTTATTTTTTCAATCTCAATTTCTGTTTCTTCTAATTCCTTTTCGGTAGGAAATCTATTGGTAAAAATACCTACTTGTTTTATACCAAAATACCCCAAGAAAATCACAAAGATTACCACCGAAAGAAATATCAGATTATCGTTTCCTCGTAACCAAATAACTACCCAAATTAACCCCATACCTACAAAAAGGTATTGAAGCCAATCTAAGTTGATTTTTTCTTGATATGAAAACTGATTTACAATGTTCCTACGGTGTTGTTTGATAAGACGATAGGTAATGAGAAAATATAAAAGCCCCGAGATGGACATTAAAACAAGCATAGTAACAGTGAAAGAAGCATATTTTGGTACATTTCCGCCATGCTCAAAAACAAAAACCTTTTCTGCGGGGCTTAAAATAAAAAAATCTATAAGGTAAATGTAGATGCTAATAACGGGTAAGAAATGAAGTAATAGTAGCCATTTTTTTGCTGGATTGTATTGGTTGGTTAGTACCTTAATGTAGATATACAAAAAGGGCCATTGTAAAAATGGCATGGGGAGCTCAACTCCCAATAAAGCTGGGTATTGGTAATTATGGACAAGAATATGTTCATAGAATAACCATAGGTGTATTCCAACAAATACCAGCCAAGTTGCCAGTATTTTGTCCGCCAAGTTTTTGCCCTTTTTGGTAAAGAGAATAAATGACAAGAAGAATGTAATGATAATTCCAACTATGATGGCTAACTCCATGAATAAGTTATTTTTTATTCAAATAAAATTTTACAAAAAGTAAGTTTGGTATCCAACTCAACCATGCCACAATTTGATAACTAAGTATAAAATCATGAATTACGGGGCCTAAAACTATATTCCAAAGCCTTAGCGTCACACTTGCCAGACAGCAGGCATAACTGTATCGCATCCATGCTTGATGTGCTACAATTTCTTTGTTTACAATAGCAGAAAAGCCTTTCAGGGTTGTAAAAACTGCCATGATTCCTATGCCCATAAAACCCGATTGACTTACTAAGCCACCCTCAGCATGGTAAGATACTAATATACTTGTCAGACCGGTTATCAAAAAACAGAATACATAAATCCTACCTGCAATTTTATGAAAGGTTAAGTATTTAGTTCTGATTTTGTCAATAAATCCTACCCAACCAATCAATAAAGCAATTCCGCCCAGTATTACATGAACATAGAAACTGTCTATATATAATTGGTTTGCCAGTAAGGCTTTGTTTTTATCTTGAAGGATTCCCTCATGGGGTGCTAAGAAAAAAGAAGTAGGAATTACGATAGCCGTTAAGATGGCAAAGAAAATCATCAGATTTCGTGAAAAGTTTTTCATGGTTATTTTTTTCAACAAAATTCCTTGTATATACACAATAAAACGCCCCACTTTGTAAGGTGGGGCATATTTATTCAATATTATCAATTATTCAATTATTTTACAAACTCCTCCATTTCCAAGCATAACCGATAATTAAACCAAGCAGCACGATTTCTACAATAGCGGCAAACACCATGTGTGCCCACACCTCACCTACCAAATTGAACAACATATAAGGAACATGAATTGTGGCTACAATTATATTTGTCCACTGATTTATTTTAGCTGATAAGGCAATTGAAAGGAAAATCATAAGCATCGGGATGGTTGCCATCCCGAGTGCAAACATGATAAACCCTTGTGTAATTTCAAATGTAAACACTTTCCCTTTCAAAATATCTTGTAGTTGATTTGGCATATATAAATGGAAGTAATCCACATAAATATAGAGAAACATAAAAGCAGTCCACAACGAAGCCAGCTTCAGTTTTACATTTATTTTATCGTCTCCTACTGCATTTTGCATTATTTTTTCAGTGTTCATAAATTATCATCTAAAAATTAAACCCAAAATCAAACCCAGGTTGAATAAAGTGGATAGGATATTTTTGTTCTACTGCCTTAAAGGATTCTGGTACATTAGTTCTTATAGGCCAATAACTAACTCCAATAGCTGGTTCAAAAAAGAGCCTCTTTTTGAAAAACTTAAACTGGTAACCCAAATAAAAGTCCAGATATAACGTATATCCATTTCCGATTTTGTTTCCATTCTTATCCATATATTTTTCAAAGGCATTCAAGGCAAAAACTGATGTATAGGCTCCTTTCCACCAAAACCGCTGGTATCCTATTGTAGGTGCAAGGATACGTGCTTTCCCAGGATAGGAGTCTTCCGTTCCATCAAAGATTTTTCCCCAAGGCGTACCTAAAGGCCAGTCGTAAACGGATTTTTTAAATCTAAAATGAACAACATCTTTAGGGGTTATCCTATATCCAAAATTTATTTGTATATACTCAGGATTGTGTTTTTCTGTAAAGTTACCCAACAAATATAAAGTGCTACCAACAAACCATTTTTTGTAAGTACTGTCTTGTTCTAAGGCTTGGGCAAATAGTGTTGTGGAAGATAGTGTGTTTGTTATAAACAAGAATAGCAGACAAATCTTAATGTGTTTTTTCATAAAATTGTAATTTAAAGTATTATTTAACATTCAATTGGATTAATAATTATTCAAAATTGCAGTTTTGAAGTGGTACAAGGAATTCAATTATGCAAATGAAAGCAGTTTGTCTGCATATTGAGGATATTTATCTGCTTCTTGTACTTAAAAACTGAATAGTTCGTGGTGTTATTTGCTCTCATTTTTTCTTAATCGTTATACTTTTCTCCACTACAGCCGACATTAAAAACCAACCAAGGGGTTTATTGGCAGACTTTTTATTCTTATTTGTAATATTCGTTGGTATATTGGCAGTAGGTTGGGCAAACAGCCCATTATTCGTCATTTGGAACTGCACTTGGAAAAGATAGCGATACGTTTTTTCATTAATTGAATACAATTGTACCTTCAATCTGTCGCCAATTTTAAAGGATTTATCGAAGGGAGTAATGGCTTTACGAACCCCCTCAAAAAATTGAACTCCATCTGCATTCCAGCCTTCAAAAGCTGCATCCCATGCGAAGTTTAAGTATCTCGGCTCGTTCATCAGGGTATCATTTCGAGTCGTTCGTATCCAATAAAAATCTGCCCTTTTGGGTATGTCTGTAGCCCAGAAACTTGCAATATACCCAGTTTGGCTGTCATTAATACCTTCTTTGTATTCATACGAGAGGGAGTCAATCGCAGGGACAGGATTTAGTTTTGATTCCGAAATTAGTGTATCACCTTTGTAAATTACTGAGAGGGCATACGTACTATTCAGCTTAGCTAATTTATTGTTCCCATTCGGCAACCATACATAATTACCTGTATTTGTGGCATCTACGAATGGGAATATCTCCCCCGTATTAATATTCGTAACTGTTACTTTTGCCCCCAAAACGGCAGGAGAGGCACTGTTTTTAAAATAAGATGATGTGTTAGTGAGTTTTATAGTCTGTTTGCTTGGGGCATCAGTTAGGAAAGCATCAACCACTATTTGTGATTTTCCTTCGTCAAGCGTTATGTCAATTTCTTTTTCACAACTTGTTAGCAATAAGAGAATTGACCATAAAAAGTAAAAAATAAGATTACCAATTTTCATCATTATATTGATTTAAAATTTAAAATTGTACGTTACCCCAGGAATAATAGAGCCAATAATTGAGTAATTGATTGCCTCTGTTTTCTGAGCATTATCTTTATTAGGTTGGAAGAATACCGAAAATGGATTTTGTCGATTATAGACGTTATACAAAGAAAAAACCCAATTCCCATCCCATTTTTTATGCTGTTTTTGCTTTTGTTGTAAAGTAACGGAGATGTCTAAACGATGGTAGTCGGGAATACGATAATTGTTTCTTCGCTCTTCCGAATTATGTGGAATCACCCAGCCATTCGTCTCAATTCTGTTAGTCGGGAAAGTGGCGGGCGTTCCCGAATTAAAAATAAAATTGGCGGAAAAACTCAAACGATTGCTAACTTGATAAGCAGCAGTAATATTCAAATTATGTAGTTTGTCAAAACGAGTAGGATACCACAGCCCTTTGTTAATTCCCTCTACCTGTCTTTCTGTACGAGCAATTGTGTAAGCCACCCAACCCGTCAAAGCTCCATAATTTTTCTTTACTTGAAACTCGACCCCGTAGGCTCTGCCGTTACCATTCATTAAATCTGCTTCTATAAGCTCATTTAAAAATAAATTAGCTCCATCAATGTAATCAATTTGGTTTTGTAGTTTTTTGTAATACATTTCTACGGAGGTTTCCAACGTTTTCTCTTCCTTTCCAAAATTTCTGAAATAACCCAAAGCCACTTGATTAGCTATTTGAGGTTTGATGTTATTGGTGCTGGGTGTCCAAATGTCCACAGGTAAAGAAGCCGCCGTATTTGAAATCAAGTGAATATATTGAGCCATTCTATTATAACTTGCCTTTACAGCACTATTTTCATTGATCTGATATTTTAGGGCAAATCGGGGTTCAAAATTTCCATATTGTTCAATAGTCTCTCCACTTTTATACGTATTCGTTTCTGATAAAATCTTTCTCTCGCCTGCCACTCCATCTCTGAAATGATAGGATTTTCCTGCACCCAAATATCGATAATTTGAATATCGC
The DNA here is from genome assembly GCA_025454855.1 of Arcicella sp. Lineage (GTDB taxonomy): Bacteria > Bacteroidota > Bacteroidia > Cytophagales > Spirosomataceae > Arcicella. Next base: position 14,961 of record JALONS010000007.1, on the reverse strand, counting down.
AAACCGTAATTAATGGATAATGAATTACTTATTTTCTGTTCGTTTTCGATAAATACAGAAGACTCTAAGGCAAATTTATCTGCCAATTTCAAATCGCTTGATTTACCCAAAATGATAACTTTTGCATCGAAAGGGGTAAAGTTATAAAACAGACTTTGAGCACCAAATTTGATGGTATTGTTTGGGTTGGGATAATAGACAAACTCAGGTTTTACACTATAATTTATGATGCTCGAATTCCACTCGAATCCGTCGGTGGTTGATTTTCCATTCTGGAGGAAATAATCATATTTGCTATAAAATGTCGTGAAGTTGAAAAACAACTTTTGATTAAAGATATGATTCCATCGTAAAGTTGCCGTTGAGTTACCCCAATCAAATCCAAGTATAGTGGCTGAACCTCCGAAGGCATCTTTCCCAAAATAACCTGATAAAAACAGGCGATTATTTTCGTTGAGTTTATAGTTTACTTTTGCTGTTAAATCATAAAAATGAAGTTTGGAGTCTTTCAATTCTCTTTTCAAAAAGGGCTTTGCCAAAACATCAATGTATGACCTTCTGCCTGCCAAAATAAACGATGCTTTATCTTTTATGATGGGTGCTTCAATGGATAGTCTGCTGAAAATCAAACCAATACCGCCATTTGCTGTGAATTCCTTTTCATTTCCTTCTTTCATCCTAACATCCAAAATAGACGATAGTCTTCCGCCAAATTGGGCAGGAATTCCGCCTTTTACTAAACTGATGTTTTTAACGGCATCAGGATTAAAAACCGAAAAAAAACCGAATAAATGTGAGGAATTATAAACGGGAGCCTCGTCCAGAAGTACTAAATTTTGGTCAATTGCACCACCCCGAACATTGAATCCTGACGCTCCTTCACCAACTGTTGCTACTCCCGGAAGTAGTTGAATGCTTTTGACGACATCTACTTCTCCTAAAAGTGCAGGCATTTTTTGGATAGTTTTTATCTCCAATTTATTTACGCTCATTTCAATATTCTCTATATTATTTTCGGGTTTGTCGGCTTTCACAATGACCTCTTTTAGTTGATTAGACTTTTCAACAAGCTCAAAATTCAACTTTACACTTTCAGATAATTCAACCGATTTTGTGAGTGTCTCGTAGCCTACATAAGTCGCAACGAGTGTATATGTACCTTTGGGTAAGGTAATAGAGAAAAACCCATAAGCATTAGTTGTTGTGCCATTACCTAATTCTTTCACATATATTGAAGCTCCAATTTGCTCCTCGCCCGAAGTGGCATTTTTGACATAACCACTGATGGTCAGTTTTTCTTGGGCATAGAGATTGCCACCCAGAAAAACCAATATCATCACCAGAAATCCTTTTGATAAGTAATTTTGCATGATTTTGTGTTAAATTATTACTGACACAAAATTGCAGTATTGAATCAAGAGAGGAAATTCAATTATGCAAAGAGTAGGGGAGCATCTGCATATTGAGGATATTTATCGGTGAAAAAAAAACGGTTGTTGTTACTTTTTAAAGATACTGACCATGTTTTACCTCAAACACTCGTATTGATTTGCTGAAAGAAAAACTCTCGGTAGGTTTCAGAAATCGGAATTAATTGGTCTGCCATTTTTATCCTACTTCTTTCAATGGATTCTATTTTACTGAGTCCCACCATAAATGATTTATGAACTCTACAAACAATGCTGGCGGGAATAATTTGCTCTAATTCTCCAAAATTTTGGAGTGTCATTATCTTTTTATGAATGGTGTGTATTCTCCGATAATCCCTCATACCTTCAATATAGATAATTTCATCAAGCATTACTTTTTCAAGACGATTTTCTGTTTTTACAAAAATAAAATTCTTGGGTGCTTCCATCGTACGTTTGCTTAGGTTTTCTTGGGCAGTGTTTACTGCTTGTAAGAAACGGTTGAAGGTAAAAGGTTTTAATAAATAGTCTGTTACTCTAAGCTCATAACCTTTCAAAGCATATTGTTGGTAGGCAGTAGTGATAATAACCTGACTATTAATTTTAGAGTTTTCCAATAGCTCAATACCTGATAATTCATCCATATTGATGTCTAAAAATAGCAAATCTACTTCGTGGCTATTCAAATATGCCAGCCCGTTAAGTGCATTGTCAAATGAAGCACAAAGGTTCAGGAAAGGTATTTTATTAACGAAATCTTTGGTTCTTTCCAAAGCCAAAGGTTCATCTTCTATAATGACACAACTATATTTTTCCATGTTTGATTGTTAAGAGAACACTATATAGATTATCCTGATTAGTAATTTTTAAGACATGATTTTCTTGATAAATAAGCTGCAAACGTCTTTTAATCAGCTCATTACCTACGCCACCATTTTCTTGTTTCAAAGGGGCTTGGGCATTGTACTTATTGATGCACACCAGTTCCATAGTTTCATTTGTAACTAAAATATTGATGGTAATGGCATTTTCAAGTTTTTTATTGGTGGTATGCTTGAAAGCATTCTCAATAAAAGGAATGAATATCATCGGAGCAATCGGATAGTTTCTGGGCGAGCCAGTTACTGAGAAAGATACATAATTCAAGTTAGACGTTCTTATTTTTTGCAATTCAATATATTTTTCAATGTACTGAATCTCTTTTGCCAGTGGAATAGTGTCTGATTTAGTCTCAAAAAGCATAAATCGCATAATTTCAGATAATTTATTCAAATAATCAGAGGCTAAAGCGGCATCTTTCAAAATCAATATATCAATATTATTGATGGTATTGAACATAAAATGAGGGTCTAACTGCGATTTTACCAATGCCATCTCTACTTCATGATTTTTTTGTTGGAGGCTTTCCTTGAGCCTCAATTCCTCAAACCATTGGATAAAACCCTTTATTACCAATGCAACTACACCTGTGATGAAGCCAATAAACGACATGAAAATGATAATGTCTGAAGGAGTAACTTCATTTTGATTCTCAAAACAATTCCCTCCCATACTTGATGTCAGAATAGAAAAACCAGTCGAACCAGCCACTAAGGAAATCAAAAGCCCATAAAGAGAAGATAGTAATAAGTTTTTCTTTTGAAAACCTTTGGGAAATACAAAAAAGTAGAAACCATAAAAGGCAATAAAAGAAGGGGTAAGAGCAAAAAAAATAATAATCTGGACTGATGAAAGGATTCGGGCTTCTGCAACATTGCTTTCACCGCCAAACCGCATTGCCAAAACAATGATGACCAAAATTAGGTAGCAGAGCCAGAATCCAATGTGAGTTAAGACAATAAAAGACCGTTTCATTTTGAACAAATTATAATCAAAGGTCTCTTATTATTTTGTATTTGAAAAATCTATTATGCAAAAAGAGGATTTTTATCTGCAAAATTCATTATTAGAATTTATATTCTAATGTTTATTACCTCCGCAAAAACTTTTTTACGTATATTCATGCCTATCTAAACAAGCCTGCTTTTAAATCACTACCAAAAGCCCCTGTTTGAATGTGTAAATAATTGCGTTTGATAGGATTCATTTCTAATAGGATTGTGCCTGATGTTTGTACATTTTTCATATTCATAAAATCAGATTTTGTTTCGGTCAGTCCTGTTACTGCCCCGCCCGCATAGCCCGACATAACCATGTTATTGCTGATGATACAGTTGTTGAGCCAGTAGTTTCTCGTGCCATTTCGCTCCCTAATCCATGCCACCTTAGAATTGGTAATAATGTTATTACGAAATTCAAAATCATCACCATCAGTTTCAACTGTCCAAATTCCACTGAAAGTTGAACCATAAACTAAACAATTTATCATGGCATTTCCTTTGCTGTTCCCTTTGGCTTTCCAGAAAACAACAGGATTTTTACAATTAAAGAATACACAATGCTCTAATACCAAGCCATGCCCGTTCGCAATGACTCCTACGTGCAGAGGCATCACATCAGAATTACCAATGAATACACATTGCGATACCATTAAATCATTCAAATCCAGTCCTTCACGCCATATTGGATAGCTTCTTCGGATTTGAGTCTCACTTTTAACTGGATAATCTACGCTACCCGTAAAGCGAATGCCTTGAATCGTAGCATGATTAGTTTCTATCTGAATCCCAATTGCTTTTTCACCATTTTCATCTTTCAGCATTTGAGCGGCCGTCAAGACAGTAGGCATTTGTTGTGGATGCCAGTTGGTATCATCGGGCAATATTTCCGCTCTAATTGTTAGCCTATTGGTTTCCGTATATTTGAGATTATTAAAAAGGGCTGTCTCAGTAATAATATGTACGCCCTCTAATAAAATGATGGTAGTTTCAATTTCTGTGGTATCTAAATTACCTCGCTTAGCTGCTTCTGATAAGGTTTTGATGGGTAGTTCTTTTGTGCCAATATTAGAATCTTTACCCAAAGCACCACTTACATAAAGAGTTTGTGTGTAACAATGAAAGGCTAATAAAAATAGCCATATGCTCATCAGTTGTTTCATAATTTTGTGATTTTAAATTAATAATTTTGACAAAATTGAAAGTTAGAACGGTTAATGACTAATCAAGCCTTGTTCAAAATTGTGCAAAAGCAGTTCAAAATGGTTTTGGATGAAACGCCTGCCTTATAAACTTTAATAATCAAAAATATAGGTACTCCACCTGTGCGTTTTTCCATTGCCATTGAAAATAACAGAGATTATAAACAGATGAAAACAGAGATTTTTTACATAGAAAGATGTCGTCAGTTGATAGAGACAAAACTGGCGTGGGGAAATAGTGGCGAGTGGCAGAATCAAGATTTTGAGAATCTGAGTGAGCGAATTTTTGAGAAAACCAAAGTATCTTTAAGTAGTAGTACACTCAAAAGAATTTGGGGAAAAGTACATTATACTGGCTTGCCTAATATCTCTACGCTCAATGCCTTAGCACAATTTCTTGATTATGAAAATTGGCGAGCGTTTACTTCCAACGGATTACCGCCTGCTATTAATCAAGAAACCATCAGTTTAGTTAAACCTAAAAAGACTGTTGTTCAAACCTATTGGTGGTTGGCAATTACGTTATTTTTGGGTGTACTGATAACCTTTGGGGCTTTTTTCAAAATTAGTAAAGTACTTACTTTCGAGCAGATAGTTTTTACTTCAAAACCCGTTACTTTTGGCGTTCCTAATACAGTGATTTTCAATTACGATGTTACTAAGTCAAATGCTGATAGTGTTTTTATTCAACAAAGCTGGGATATTAAAAGAAGATACAAAGTAGCTAAACACCTTCACGAATATGCCAGCACGTACTATACTCCGGGTTATTTCAGAGCAAAACTAATTTTAAATGATTCCATCGTCAAGGAGCATGATTTATTAATAGAGTCGGATGGTTGGTTGAGAACAATTGATACCAAACCTCAACCAATTTATCTATCAAAATTATCATTTGAAAAGAATGATATTCTCAATATTACGGATGACGATTTATTGAAAAATAAAGTAGATTTTAATAAAGAATTGCCATGGGTGAGTCTTTTTAATGTATCAAAACAAAGGCAATACTCATCTCAAAGTTTTGAGATGGAGACTATACTCCGAAATACCTTTAAAGGAAAAGGAGGAGCGTGTAAGCAAATAAAAATTATTTTGTTTAGTACCAATGGAATCATCGTTTTACCTTTAAGTATCAAAGGTTGTGTAGGAGAATTAGAAATGTTTATCGGCGAAGAAAGAATCAGTGGCAAAACAACAAATCTGTCTGCTTTTGGTATAAATACTGACGATTGGATTACAGTGAAATGTATTATCAAAAATCAACGAATAAACATTCTGATTAACAATAATATAGCCTATGAGGGTGGTTTAAAACACAGCTTAGGGCAAATAGTGGGTTCAAGAATTAGCTTTTTAGGGGCAGGGGAGGTGAAAAAGTTTGCTATGAGATAATTTTTAATAATTAATCGGGGGAGTGTTGATGAAACAGTGGCACGGCTCAATAACTTATTAATTTTGAGCCATTAATTTTAGCCGTGCCACACTTTAGTACAAATACTATATTGGTCCAGAAGTATTCGTTTAGTATATCTGGACAATTTTATCAAAAAACAATGCTCCGATTTCTATATATTATTTCATGAGCTGACCAAGCTGTACTTCACTTTAATCCAGTTCTTGCCTTAATCCAGTTAGTGAAATCTTCCATCACTAAAGGTGAAAAGGTCTGCTCAATGCTTGGGTATTCAATTGGACTTCCAGTCTTACATTCCTGAAATAAGTGATTCAAATTAGGATACATTTTAGTAGTAATATCTTGATTACCAGCTTGTTTTAGGCTGTTTTTAATGGCGGTTAGGTTCTCTTGTGGAGGTACTTGCAAATCCTTTTCACCGTTTAGTGCCAGCACTGGACATTTCACAAGAGACAAATTGTTCACGGGGTCGTATTTCATAAAAAAAATCATCCATGGAGTCACCATTTGTTTTATTTGCATTGCTATAAAATCTTCATCTTTCATATCTTTAGGTTTTTCAGCCCCTGGATTTTCTTTAAGAAATTCCTGTAAATATTTCGTCATATTACTTTTTAATTGCTCATCATTATCAGACTTAATAATCATCTCAAATACCTTGCTGTTAGCTTTTTGTGAAGTTTGAATGTCTTTTTCTGACACGCCATTTGCTCGTGAGATTAGCTCTTCTTGCATCAACAATAACTTATCTCCCCTGATACCTGTGCCTGCCAGCATTACAATGAACGATACATTTTTGTTTTGAGCAGCCACCATCGGAGCAATCAAGCCACCTTCACTATGCCCTATCAACCCGATTTCTTTTATTTCTTTTCGAGTTTTCAAATAGGCTACTCCCGCTTCTACATCACTGGCGTTGTCAGCGGAAGTGGCTGTTTTGAATACTCCTTTCGACTGTCCTACACCTCGGTCATCAAATCTCAAGACAGCAATCCCTCGGCGAGTTAAGTAATCTGAAATCACTAAAAAAGGTTTGTGTCCTAATAATTCCTCATCACGATTTTGCGGACCGCTTCCCGAAATCAGAATCACGGCAGGAAAAACCCCCTCTTTAGTAGGTAATGTAAGAGTACCCGCTAAAGAAATATGGGCATTGTTATTCTCAAAAATAACATCTTCTGAATAATATGGATAAGGCTTTTGGGGTTCTTGGGGGCGTTTGGGTGCTTCGGAAATTATACTTCCTTTACTCAAATCCAGTGGGAATTCTTTACCACCTTGTTTGAAAGTACCTATGATTTTTTCCCCTTGCAATTCCCCTAAATACTCTATACCCGCTGCTGCAATTGCCAAACGAAGTTTTGAATTTTGAAAATCAACGGTTTGTACAGGAATTCCTTTTGCACCTTGGTCGGGGCTGTCGAGAGTAGCTTTGTACACACTATCATTTTTTGTTAGATTAAGTACAACTCGTAATTTGGCAGCTCCTACATTCAAAGTACCGTTCCAAGGTCCAGTAATGTCTTGGGAGAAAATGGGCGTAGCAATGAGAATGCTGAAAATAATGTTTAGAAGTAATTTCTTCATGGTTTTTTGGTTTTAACAAGTTTGAGTAAAAATATGATAATGAAATAGAATAATACACTAAGAAGGATAACAACGGGAATGAACCAATTACCTAATACCTCCGAAACCCCCTCTTTTGACGTAGCAATGCCGAAGAAAAAAGTATGCTCACCAATGTATAATCCTGTTTTTTCTGGATAAATTAATTTGAGAACGATTAAGACGGGGAAACATACCCCAAACAAAACCATTAAAAATAGGATGATATAAACGACTCCATTTCGTAGATTTAGCAAAAGTGCTTGCATCAAATGCTTGATGTTGAAAGTCCTAACGGCTTGGTCAATTTTTTTGGTTGCCACTACCTCTTTAAGCGTAATTTCAGGGTCTCCTAACCTTTCCAAGATATTCAACATAGCAGTCAATTCCTGTTCTTGTGGATTGTTTTGAATATACTCATAGATGTAACTATTGATTTCCATCAAACAATCTTCTTGGTCTTCGGGAGCTAAAATTTTTATAGCCCGTTTACTACGATTGATATAGTCGTTGTAAATTCTTTGTGTATCAGTATTTTTAAATTCGATTAATTTCATTTTTATTTAATTTTTGAAAGGATTACGCTTATGTTTTTCTTCATTTCTACCAAATTACTTTTCCCTTCTTCTGTAATAAAATAATACTTCCTTGGAATTCCAGAGGTTTGTTCTACCCACTGATGCACCAGCAACTCTTCTTTCATTAACCGAATCAAAAGTGGGTAAATAGTGCTTTCTGTTACTTCTATTTCCATGGAAGTCTTCAGATTTTGAATCAGCTCGTACCCGTAACACTCCTTGTGTTCGAGTGCCTGTAACACAAAAAAGGATAGCATTCCTTTCTTTAACTGGGTGTCCCAGTTTTTTAAAAAATCATTTTTCATGAAACAAATATATTTAAAATTATAATACAATGTATAACGATGTATTATAATTTTAAAAAAATACCCTATTTTTATGACGAGTATATTCTTTATTGGGATGAATGGACATATTAATCTGATTAAAAGCAAGTTATTTACTTAAAATTAGTTGATGATATTCTTGGAATACCTTTTTAAGGTAATTGTCTGATTCTCAATAGTTACTCACAATTGTTATCTTTTCACTGATTATCACATCTTAAACTCTATTTAATCAATCAGAAAGATTATAAGAAGTATTAAATTCAAAAAACTCATTTCCCTAATCCTATCGTTAAGCCACCAAAAATAAAACTTCCTGCTGCTGGCTCAAAATATCGATTTCCAGTGGCATTTATTTGCACATTGGCATTATAAATTTCATTGAATAAATTATTGATTCCTATAAATGGCTCAACATTAAAAATGCTTGTTTTTTTCTTGTAACCAACTCTTACATTGACCGTTGTATAGCCTGAGTTAAAGGTTGTATTAGCGTCATCGGCGTAGATGTTACTGATACTCCGTATTTGGGCGATTGCAAACAGTCCATTGCTCGGAAAGAATCTAATTTCCCCATAAATATTATGTTTAGGAATTCCGGGAAGTGTATTGCCGTCAAATTTCCCTGCGGTAGTTTGGTATGATTGGTACTTAAAATCAGAAAAAGTGTAATTAAAATAACTGGTGAGTCCCGCCCGAATTTTATAGGTAAGTCCTAATTCAATACCTTTTCTTTCTGATAAACCCGCATTTCTGAAAAAGTTTCTGCCTACTTGATTCGGTAATTGATAAGGTACTATTTCATCTTCTACTTCAATGTAAAAAACAGACAAGTCTGCTCTAAACTTTTTGCCTAAAATTCCTTTGTAACCTATTTCAAAATTCTTTGATTTCTGCGGGTTTAAATTTGGATTAAAACCGCCAGTACCATTCGGATTATTGGATAATTCGTTGAGAGATGGGGTCTCAAAATTGGTTGAAAAGTTGGTAAAAATAGATTGGTTGGCGGTAGGAGAGTACGATATTCCAACCATCGGACTAAATCGTTGGAATGATTGTGTAGCCGACTGATTGCCATCGGATAAAAAAAGGTCGTTGATTTCTAATCGAACATCATCGAAACGGGTATTTAATGAAAATCTTAATTTATCATTCCATAAAAATTCTTGTAAAAGAAAAACGCCAGTACTATTAAAAGTCTCTACTTGGTCAAGGCGTTTTGTTCCTCTTTCTTTGTTGATATTATCGTATCGCTGGCGATTATCTTGTTGATTATCAAGGTCTAATCCAGTTTTCAAACGGTATCTTTTTGTAGAAAATTGGTAGTTGAAACCTCCGCCAGCAAAATCCCGTTGAAAAGCAATTTGTCCGCTTGCTTGAAATGCTTGTTTGTTGGCAAAATCTCGGTTCAGATAGAAAATTCGTGCGTTAATTTGGTGTTTATCATTAAAAGCGTGGTCATAAATAAGGGCAATTCGTTGTTGTTTAAAGGTTTCCGAGGCATCAAAAGTAACATTTTGACTGCGTGCTTGTTGGCGGTCGGTGTCAATTTCGGCTTGAGTTAATGCCCCTGCATCTTCGGCTCTGGGGCTATCAATGTAATTAGCTAAAAAGGTTAATTTATTTTTATCGGAAAACTTATAAACAAACTTCCCGTTTAAAAAATTACGTTCTAAACCGCTGTGTTTTCTGTAACCTATACTTTGCAGGCGAGAAGCACTAAAAAAGTAGCTGAATTTACCCACTTCCTGCCCCGTTTTGAATTGGTATCTTTGTAAGCCATAGCTTCCGAAATTAGCTTGTATTTCGGCAAAATGTTGCGTAGGCGTTTCCGAAAACATACTGATTACTCCCCCAGAAGCATTTCCGTATAACCCTGATGCGGGTCCCTTGATAACTTCCATGCGTTCCATCGTGCCAACATCTAAATTACCTACTTTGGTAGTACCATCGGGGATAGATTCTGGAATACCATCCATAATTATTTTCAATCCTCTGATACCAAAAGCGGCTCTTGCACCAAAACCACGAATGGAAATGCGTAAATCTTGAGCAAAATTTTCGGAATTCATGGCAAAAACTCCCGAAACTGCTCCCAGTGATTCAAAAATAGAGATTTTTGATTGTCCAACCTGTAAACGGGCTTGGTCAATGACCGTAATGGACATCGGCGTTTGAATGTCTTTAGCAGAAAATCGTGAAGACGACACCGTGATGGCTTGTAACTCGGTAGATTTTAGCGTAGAGTCGGTTTGGGCAAAAGTGGATACTGAAAGTAAGAAAAAGAATAATAGATATGATTTAGACATTTTGTTGATTATTTCCAGCAAAGTTACGGGTTTTCAGAGATGAATTTTCAGAGAAATGAACAATAAAAAAACCCTGAAAAGTGTAAAACTCAACAGGGTTCGTATTATGGGTTGGATTATAAAAATTTTATAAAGTAAGGATTATACACTTCTAAAATACAAAGGTTTGGTGGAGGATTGACCAAAAAGTCCGCCAACTTCTTAAATCAACTTACTCCACGTCCTTTGCTAATACGGATTTGGAATTGATCGTTTTGCAACATCCGTTTTGCGTCCGCCAACACATTGCAGCGTGCAAAACTTTCCTCCCCGTAAGGTCTTTCCCGAAGATTGCCCTCTAAAAACGTCCGCCAACATTTTTAAATTTTTGCTTTCTTCGGGGAATGCTTTAACAATTAGTAATCAACGGTTGATTCTTAAAATGAACCAATGATGAACTAATATCTGATGAAACTTTTACTTGAAAAAATGTGGTAAATTAGGCAGAAAATTTCTGCGAGAAAGGAATTGTGTGATGAATTCCGCCACGGTAATTTTTCAAAGATTCGGTTCAGCTATATCGAGGCTTTTCGTTTGAGTTTTGGCGAGTTATCACCAAAACTCAAACTCATTAGCTTTACCCAAATACTTCTCGTGGCGGCAAAAAGATTGGATTTTTGTCAGTTAATAATAGAAATCTTCGTTTAGACTTCCTCTTTTTTGATTTTCAATTACCGTGCCAAACTTTCGGAACGGGTAAATGAATTTTTAAAATTTTGTCTTTCGACTCCTCACTTTGTGGCGGCATTGCGTGGATATTTTAGGTATTACAAATGCCGTGCCAAACTTTTTGAGAAATCATTTTTTTACTGCCAAACTTCGCCAAAGATAAAATACTGTGTAGGCTTCCCAACGTTGAAACTGTTGGAAAAAATCGTTCAATTGCTCACGACTCGGGCGTTTGGGAAATCCTTTTAATTGATGGAGGGCATTATACAACCCAACGTCGCCGTAAGTGATACATTCCAATCTTTTCAGAGACTTCATCAAAGCATAATTGGCTGTCCACTCACCAATACCTCGCACACTCACTAACGCCTTTATAGCTTCAGGGGTGGTCATGGCTGAAAGTTTTTCTTTCGAGATATTACCTTTAATAAATTGCTGGGCAATCTCAATAAGGTACTCAGCTTTGCGAGTGGAAAATTGTAAAGGTTGTAGGTCTTCTACTTTGAGAGAAGCTACTATTTCTGGACTGGGAAATAGAAAGTAATCTTTGGCTTCGTAGGTGAGTTTTGAGCCGTAATGTTCTGTAAATCTGCGTTTTAGTTTGTACGCAAAAGTCAAATTTATTTGCTGACCAATGATAGACCAACACAGAGCTTCAAACATATCGGGAATTCCTAACAGACGTAAACCATGATAATCGGTTGTCATGTAAGACAAGGTTGGGTCAGTATTTAGCAACTCATAAAAGGGGCGTAGGTCTCGGTCAATATCGAACCATTCTTTTACAAAATCAATAATCAAATCTTGTTTGTTTTCTCCAGTTAAGGTGTTGATAGTCAAATGATTGTTACTGTTTTTGATTTCAATTAGGGTAGGTTTATTCTGAACCAAAATTAATTTCCTGACGGAATCTGCTGTTACTTCGTGCAGGCAATCATCATAATTTCTGTCTAAAAACCAAAGGCATTCTTGAAAAGAAAAGTGAGTAGGAGTGGGTAAATGATAAGTCATTTTGCGTTTCGATTTGTATTTCGCAAGATACGGAATAGAAATCTGTAAAAAAATCTGCAAATTGCGTGAAATGTGACAAGAACCTCCGAATTCGTATTTTATACAAGTAGCCGCCAAATCTGTTTTTTATGCAAACAACTATTTTCACCAAGTACATAGATTCTCCATTGGGAGAATTAGAAATATCGGCTACTGAAGAATATCTGACCTCCGTTTTGTTTGTGGATGCTCAGAAAAAACCAAGTCCTCGCAAAATAGAAACCGAGTATATACCCGCAGTAATACACGATTATCTTCGGCAAATTAATGAATATTTTGAGGGTGAGCGACGTGATTTTGATTTGAAAATTCATCATGAAGGTACTGATTTTCAGAAACTTGCCTGGAAAGAATTAGAGAATATTCCTTATGGTAAAACTATATCCTATCTGGAACTTTCCCGAAGAATTGGTAATGAAAAAGCTATCCGAGCCGTAGGTACAACCAACGGGAATAATAAATTTAACATCATTGTTCCCTGTCATCGGGTGATTGGGTCGAATGGTTCTTTGGTGGGTTACGGTGGTGATTTGTGGCGTAAAAAATGGCTTTTGGAACACGAAGCCAAGAATACAGGCAATTATCAAGCAAGTTTGTTCTGATAATTGCCAGTGGTTTAGTTATCTCTCGCTTACTTTACTGCAATATAAATATCAACTTCGGGGCTTTCGGGGTGTTGAGATTTTTCGCCATATACTTCAAAATCAAATGAGTAGCTTCGGTTTAGATTTGGCTCTGACCAAATTATTTCCCATGTTTTCACTACACTCGCTGGAATCGTTCCTTTGGCAGTGAATAACTGATAGGTGTCGGGAGGAATTGTTCTGCCAATCATATCATCTGGAATGACTTCCAAAGAATTTACCCGACAACCTAAAATTGTAGTATAGTCGCCAGTATGGTCGCTTGCGTAGTCGGTGTAGATAGCGTAAATATCCGATGAAATTTTGTCGGGAATTTTATTCATAATATTCTCTCCAATGAATTTTCCCCACAATTGTTGTAGGTCTTCGCTGGCTTTTTGGTTGTTGGTACGACGAGAGATACCGATAATGTAAAATTCTGATAATGAGATGTTTTGCATGATTTTCTTAGAAATGATAAGCTAAAAGATAAATAAAAATAACTTGGACAGATACGACTAACGCAGCAATGACTTCAGAACGAGGTTCACGGTTTTTGAGGTTTACGTAAATAGCCCCCGTCAAGATTACTGCCCAAGTAATGATTCCGTAGAGACGAGTGGACGGAAAAATAATGGCTACCGCCGCTACAATTTCGATGAAGCCCAAGCCACGCATAAACCACATTGGAAAACCCCAAGCGGTAAATTGCTCAATTTTGGCTTTTTGTGCCATTATCTTTATTGAGCCAAAATAAAAGGATGGGGCTACAAAAAGAGCTACTAAAATCCAGAAAATAATTGTTTTGATTTCCATAATGATTGATAGTTTTATTTTCGGTAAAGCTACCAATGCACAATGACAACAGTATGTCAGTAGGGTTCGGAAATTTAAGCGTTGCCGTATTTTTGATGGAGCTTATTGACCAATCCTTTAAATTCATCGGCGAGTGAATCGGGAGAAATAGTATCAATAAAATCACCGAACATGAGCATCCAACGGCTAAAGGCTTCGGTAGAAGTATTTAAGAAATGCAAAGTAACTCGTTCATTATCAAATGATTCCTTTTGGAAAAAACCATAGAAATATTTTTGTTCTTGGATGTGTCGCAGTACCGATTTACGAACCAATAGCTTGATATTAATCAATTTTTGCTGTAAAGCTATTTGTTGTAGATAATCTTGTAGGGAAGGATGTGTGTTGCTTCTAAACGTCTTATTCGTAGGCATTAACGATATAATTCTATCCACTCTGAAATCACGATAATCGTTTCGGAGTTGGCAAAAAGCAATCAAGTGCCAGTGGTTATTGATGTAACAAATACCGATGGGTTCAATGTGGCGTTCTGAATGTTCTTCGCCTAAGCGAGAAAAATATTGAAGGTTTAAGATTCTTTTTTCAGCGAGAGCCTTCAGAATCACCTGCAAGACATCGTTTTGCGGTTTTGTTTCCACAATGCTGGGGTGTCCGATGATTTCAATACGTTCGTGGAGGTCTTCTAATAAATCTTTTTCAGTGGTTTTCAATACTGCCCTCAATTTGTACATTGCTGATTTGAAATGCTGGTCGGTAGTATTATCTGCTAATTTTTCAATGAGTTTTTCTGCCGTCAAAAAAGCAGTAGCTTCTTCTTTCGTGAACATTACAGGAGGTAAACGGTAGCCATCCATCAGTGAATATCCCAAACCTGCTTCACCCACCACAGGAACACCAGCCTCCTCTAAAGCCCGAATGTCTCGATAAACCGTTCGGAGGGACATCTCGAATCGCTCGGCAATTTCCTGAGCTTTTACAATTCTTTTAGATTGAAGCTGAATCAAAATGGCGGAAAGACGGTCTATTCGGTTCATGTTATGA
>JALONS010000124.1 GCA_025454855.1 Arcicella sp. | reverse complement strand
CCCGACGTTCCTAAATCATTACACCAATTTCCCCGAAATGCTCCCCGAAATCGTTTGGGATTGGCACAATGGATAACCGACAAGAAAAATCCTTTGTTTTCAAGAACGGTAGTTAATCGCTTTTGGGAACAAATTTTTGGCGTAGGTATCGTGGAAACGTTAGAGGACTTTGGAACGCAAGGTTTCAAGCCTGTTCATCCCGAGTTATTGGATTCCAAATCGCTTTTGAAGGAAATAGTGATGTCTGCTACTTATCAGCAATCATCGGTAGGGGATAAGGAGTTATTTGAAAAAGACCCCGCCAATCATCTTTTAGCAAGAGGTCCGAGAGTCCGTTTATCCGCCGAACAAGTAAGAGACCAAAGCCTTGCCGTGAGTGGATTATTGAGCAAAAAAATGTACGGAAAGCCTGTAATGCCTTATCAACCTGATGGTGTGTGGGCAGCAGTAAACAGTAATTTGAACTACAGGCAGTCGGAAGGAGAAGACCAATACCGAAGAGCTATTTATACTTTTGCTCGAAGAACAGGACCTTATCCTTCAATGTTTAATTTTGATTCTCCGAGCCGAGAAGTATGCGTTGCCCGTAGAATTCGTACAAACACTCCTCTACAATCCTTAGTTTTGTTGAACGACCCTGTGTTTGTGGAGGCTTCCAATTATTTAGCAAAAAATATTTACAGTAACGTTCAAGGTGCAGAAAATCAGATTGTTAGTTGTTACAAAAAAGCATTGTTACACGAGCCATCAGCCAAAGATTATAAAGCACTAAAGAATTTATACGAAGTTTCATTAGAAAACTTCAAGAAGAATCCGAAGCAAATAAAAGATTACCTAAGGAGCAACGAAAAACCAGAGTTAGCCGCTTTGGCAGTAGTAGCCAATGCAATTATTAATTTAGATGAGTTTGTAACGAAGCAGTGATATTTTATGAGTTCCGATAATTAATTTCTAAAAAATTCGATTAAATTTGATAAAATCAAACGTTTAACACTATGCCAGAGACCACCCAAATCCCCAAAATCCTCATTTATGAAGAATTTGACGGACACCCAATCTATCGAAAGGGTTACAGAGATTTTATGTTGGGATTGAAAACAATTGAAGAAATTAATATGGGAACAAGTACGTTACAATGGTTTATCACCTCTTCATTAAATAAATTTTTAATCAGAAATCTGCCCGATACCTATTTATGTGGTTCAGGTGAATTGGGCTTACATTTATCTAATAAAACTAATTTTGCGGCTGATATTGCCGTTTATCGAGAAGGACAATTAAAAGTAGGATTTCATTCCATAAAATATGAGCAAACCCCTCCAAATGTTATTATTGAGGTAGATATTAAGATTGACGAGTCTGATTATTTTCAAAACAAAGAAGAGTACTTTCATAAAAAAACAGAGAAATTATTGCAATGGGGTGTTGAGAAAGTAATTTGGGTATTTTCTTCATCTCGAAGAGTTTTGATTGCTGATAATCTTCAAAAATGGGAGTTTAATAGTTGGGATATTCCATTTAATGTGATTGATGATATAGAAATGAATGTTTGGGAGTTAATGTTGAAAAGTGGTTTTGAGGTGAATGCCTAATAAGAAAGTAGATAAACAAAAACACCATCTGGAAAACGGATGGTGTTTTTGTTTTTTGTTAGTGTGTAAATAATTGTGGTGTAATGATATTGGATTGATTTTACCATATAATAAAAATATTTGACCAAGTTGAATGAATTGCGTAAGTTTAGTTTATTTTAACTCAATCAATAAAACTATGAAAACATGCTCTATTTTATCTTTGTTATTGCTTGCAAATCAAGCATTTAGCCAAGCGGTTACGATTGACGCAAAGTCAAGTAATCCCAACATTATCCAAGCAGATTCACCTTCTCAGGCAATTCAACTTCCTCGTGTAGCGGGTACATCAAGCATAACGAGTCCGCAAGCAGGACAAGTCATGTTCAATTCCTCTACTTCCTCGCCTAATTTTTATAATGGTACAGCTTGGCAAAATATGGGTGCTTTACCCAGTTGTACGTTCCCCAAATCTGTGTCTTTTGGAGGAAGTTGTTGCGGTGAAGACAATGAACCTTTAACAAATGTAACTAATTGGTCATGGGTAGTGCCTGCTGGCATCACAAAAATATGGGTTGAAATGTGGGCTGGTGGGGCTGGTGGTACAAAATTCAATGGAAATCCAGTTTATTTCAGAGGAGGGAATAGTGGTGGATATTTTAGTCTCATCATAAACGTTACACCCGACTCAACCATAACCATTAAAACTGGAAATGGCGGTGCAGGGCAAAATTCTGCCCATAATGCTTATCCGGGAGGTACTACCTCTATCTTGTTTGGTGCAACCGTTATCACAAGAGTTGCCTCAGATTATGCTGCATTATTCACTCCCGACAATCAAGGATACCTCGCATATTATGAAGGTCGGGCGGGTAAATTTGGCAAATTAGAATATCAGACTATTTATAATGGTTCAACACCACAAACAGTAGTGTGGTTTCATGGTGGTGACGGCGGGGCATCCTATCTTTCACAAGGTGGGGAAGGAGAATTGGTACAAACAGACTTAAACTCTCTAACGATAAATATCAATAATAATAACGGAAATGGTGGCAACGGAATGTTTCCAGGAGGAGGAGGTGGTGCTGGCGGAATACAAGGAGGCAGTGGTGCTAATGGAGTAGTCGTAATTCATTATTAGCACAAAATGCAAAAATATCATTTTGTGCTGTTCAAGTAAAAATATGATTTTATGACTTTTATCTTTGTACATTTAGATATTGTTCTAAGAAATTGTGGAATATAATTTACCTAAAATATAATCATATAAGTAAAATGTCCCCCATCCAAGAAGCCAACGAAATATCACATCATTTGATGAAGCGTCGTCATTTTTTACAAACCTGTGCTACGGGTATGGGTATGATGGCGTTGGGGTCGATGATGGGATGTTCTTCCGATAAAAAATCATTAGTTTCTAATCCCTATGCTCCTAAATTATCTCATTTTGCGGGTAAAGCCAAGAGTGTAATTTACCTCCACATGGCGGGTTCTCCTTCTCAGTTAGAGCTTTTTGATTTTAAGCCTGAACTTCAAAAATGGCACGGTAAAGACTGTCCACAATCGTTTTTGGAAGGTAAAACGTTTGCTTTTATCAGAGGTGTGCCAAAGATGTTAGGTTCGCAAGGACAATTTGCCCAACGGGGACAGTCAGGAGCTTGGGTTTCAGATTATTTGCCTAATTTTCAGACCGTTGCCGACGAAGTAACATTCTTGAAAGGAATGTTCACCGAACAATTTAACCACGCACCCGCCCAATTATTTATGCACACGGGCAGTGCCAGATTGGGTCGCCCAGGTATGGGTTCATGGGCAATTTATGGATTGGGTTCTGAAAACGAAAATCTACCCGGTTTTATCGTATTGACCTCGGGAGGAAAATACCCCGAAGCGGGTAAAAGTATTTGGGGAAGCGGTTTTTTACCATCGGTTTATCAAGGTGTTCAATGTCGTTCTTACGGTGAGCCTGTTTTATATATAGACAATCCCAAGGGAATTTCCAGAGATATTCGCAAGGAAGCTATCAATGCCATCAATGATATAAATCAACGGCAGTACGAAGAATTTGAAGACCCTGAAATTTTGACTCGTATTTCGCAATACGAAATGGCGTTTAAGATGCAAGCTGAAGTACCCGAGGTGATGGATATTGCTAAAGAACCAGCCTATATTCATAACCTTTACGGAACAACGATTGGTAAGCCATCTTTTGCCAATAATTGTCTGTTAGCCAGAAAGTTAGTGGAAAATGGGACGAGGTTTATTCAGTTGTTTGATTGGGGTTGGGATACTCACGGCTCTAATGCTTCCGAAGCATTAGAAATTGGGTTAAGGAAAAAATGCCAAGAAACAGACCAAGCCATGACCGCCCTTTTGATAGATTTAAAACAAAGGGGATTATTAGAAGATACACTCGTGGTGTGGGGTGGTGAATTTGGCAGAACGCCCATGCAAGAGAACCGAGATAATAAACCTGCTCCTTTTATGGGGCGTGACCATAACCCCGAAGCCTTCACGATTTGGATGGCGGGCGGAGGCGTGAAAAAAGGTTTTACACACGGAGAAACCGATGAGTTAGGCTATGCTGCCGTAAAAGGTAGAACCCACGTACATGACTTACAGGCAACTATTTTGCATCTTTTAGGACTGAATCACGAAGAATTAACGTATCAATTTCAAGGGCGACCGTTTAGACTTACGGATGTGGCTGGGAAGGTCATTCGGGAGGTTTTGGCATAATTTTTTAATTTATTTGTAATATTTTTATCAGAAGCCTCCAAATCAATATTTTTTAGTTTAAAGCTCTTGTTAATTTATAAATTAAATATAATCTTTACGATATGTTTTAATAGCGATGTGTCAATCGCTTTTATTTAGCGTTTTTAATATACTAAATTTATAGACTAAGTATATTGAAAATAAACAAACTATTGTCGATAAAAGCTAATTGGAAGAATCTTTAAGGTTCGTGGTAGTACGCTCTTTTGATTTTACACTTCGTAAACATAACTCAGATAAAACATACGATGGAAGACCATAATTTTTTAATGATTCCAGGCTTAGGTAGTTCAGGTTCAACGCATTGGCAAAGTTTGTGGGAGGTACAATATCCTGAAAAATATCATCGTGTTGAGCAACTAAATTGGGATTTACCCGTGTGTGACGAATGGATTAAGAAATTGGAAGAAGAGATAAAAAAACTAAGTACCTCTACCTATTTAGTAGCTCATAGTTTAGGATGTTTGACAGTGGTTCATTGGGCAAATAAATACGAATCTGAATGTATCAGTGGGGCTTTTTTAGTAGCTCCCCCTGATATAGTAAATTCCAAAAGATTAAATTTTATTGAAGGGTTCAACCCAGTTCCAAATATAAAATTACCCTTTAAAAGTATCGTAATAGCCAGCACAAATGACCAATACGCCAGTATTGAAAGAGCTAATGAGTTTGCGAATGCTTGGGGGAGTGAATTTGTGAATATCGGTAAAAAAGGGCATATCAATGCCACTTCAAATTTAGGAAATTGGGAAGAGGGGCAAGAGTTATTAAATAAATTTATCCATACTTAAATCATGCAATACCTAAAAATTCTGATTACTGTTTTGTGTTCAACAGCATCCATATTTGCTCAAAATCAAATACAAACCGTTGAGGAAGAGCAACTTTGGTTAGGCTATTTCAATCAAACCCGTTTATCAGATAAGTGGGGATTTTGGGCGGATATTCATTATCGGGGAACGGAACATTTTGTAAAAGAACCGTCCAAAATATTACTTAGAGGAGGATTGACTTATTACTTGAATGACGATGTGAAATTAACCAACGGTTACACTTTCGTCAATCATTTTCCAGAAGAAGGACACGCCAATGTTTCGCAATCAGAACATCGCATTTGGCAACAACTACAATATCATAGCAAATTTGGAAAAACCAGAATTATGAATTGGCTTCGTTTGGAAGAAAGATTTAGACGTAAAATTAAGAATGACAACGAGTTAGCGGATGGGTATCGCTTTGATTTAAGGTTGAGAAGCAATTTCTTACTTAATATCCCACTGTCTAAGAAAGGAATTGCTCCTAAAACTTTCTCTGCCATATTGAATGAAGAAATCTTTATTAATTTTCCTAATTCCAGTAATTCAACGTATTTACCCTTCGACCAAAACCGTTTTTTTGTGGGTTTAGCTTACAATTTAGATACCCATTCTAACATACAATTTGGGTATATGAATGTTTATCAGCAGTTATCGGCTGGAACAAAATTTAGAAATACGGATGCTATAAGAGTATTCTTTTTTCAAAATTTTGATTTACGGAAAAAGAAATCTTAGCCATAAAAGGTCGCTTGTCCGAGTGGTTAGGTTAGCGTTTGCAAAACGTTTCACGGTGGTTCGATTCCACCAGCGACAACTCCCCAAACCTTTATTTGTATGAAAAATAATTATACGCTTCTTGATATTTCTCTTTATTTCCTCAAACTTGGTACTATTGGTTTCGGAGGTCCCGTGGCTTTAGTTGGTTTTATGTATCGTGATTTGGTAGAACAAAAACAGTGGATTTCCGATGAAGAATACAAAGAAGGGTTAGCTCTCGCCCAATTAGCCCCCGGACCGTTGGCTGCCCAGTTAGCCATTTATTTAGGATATGTTCATTATGGTGTTTTAGGAGCTTCTTTAGTAGGATTTGCCTTCGTAATCCCTTCCTTTCTAATGGTTTTGGTTTTGGGATTTACCTATCAAAAATTCGGAGGATTACCTTGGATGCAATCCGTTTTTTATGGAATCAGTGCGGGCGTAATCGGAATTATTGCTTTTAGTTCTTACAAATTGGTCAATAAATCTATCGGAAATGACAGAATTCTTTGGGGAATTTTTATCGTTTCAGCCTTAGCAACTATCGTAACAGAAAGTGAGAATGTACTGCTTTTTTTAGGAGCGGGGACGCTCTATTGGTTCGTAAAAGCCCCACCAAAATTTACCCAATTGAATATTTTTGTCCCTGTTTTGCTTCAGATACCCGCTTTGACGGCAGAGAACACCGTCTTGTGGAAAATATTTTTATTTTTTAGTAAAGCAGGGGCGTTCGTTTTTGGAAGTGGACTGGCAATTGTTCCCTTTCTCTATTCGGGCGTGGTAAAAGAATACGGTTGGCTCAATGAGCAGCAATTTTTAGATTCTGTGGCGGTTGCTATGATAACACCCGGTCCTGTGGTGATAACAGTGGGTTTTATTGGTTATTTGGTGGCTGGTTTCAAGGGGGCTGGTGTGGCTGCTTTAGCAACTTTTTTACCCTGTTATTTATTGACTATTCTACCAGCCCCCTATTTCAAGAAATATGGTAAACGCCCAGCTATCAAAGCATTTGTGGATGGTGTGACGGCTTCTGCCATTGGTGCAATTGCAGGTGCAGTAGTTATTTTGGGAAAAAAATCATTAATTGATATTCCTACTGCCCTCATTGCGGTAGTTGTTGTGTTATTACTTTGGAAATCTAATAAAATTACCGAACCCATCATTATTGTTGGATGTGCCATTGTAGGAATATTTCTGAAAAACTATTTTATTTTTTAGGATTGAATCACGAAGAAATAAAGTGTCAGTTTCAAGGGAGACCATTCAGATTGACGGATGTAGCAGATAAAGCAATTTGGGAAGTATTGGCTTGAAAAATGTTTTCGATTTAATGTCTTTTAAGGTATATTTGTTTCAAAAATTTAATGAATTATGCTTATACTTGAAATAAATGATGCTCGTTTGGAGCAGAAGATTTTGGAAAAAGCTCGTTCCATTGGCAAGACAGTTCAAGAATTGTTGAAAGATTTTGTAGTGGAAAAAATTCAAGAAGAGGAAATTGAGGAGAAACTC
This sequence comes from Arcicella sp., assembly GCA_025454855.1. Classification (GTDB taxonomy): domain Bacteria; phylum Bacteroidota; class Bacteroidia; order Cytophagales; family Spirosomataceae; genus Arcicella. The sequence goes on along the minus strand of JALONS010000124.1, from coordinate 4,275 downwards.
CCTTTTGAAATTCCTAAACTTGATTACCGAAATTACATCTCAATTATTGATTATGATATTGAAAATGAAGATGAAATTAATGATAAGCCAGTTTTTCAGAATGGAATTGATACCATTGAATTTGCAAAACAATTGAGAGAAAAAGGGTGGAAAAGAAAATCTTAATGCTTGATACAAATATTGTTGTTGATTATCTCCGACAAAATCCAACAGTTGTTTCTTTTATTGAGGATTACGGGAAACAAAATTTTGCTCTTTCTCCAATCGTTATAATGGAAATTTATCAAGGTGTTTTTGATAAAAAAGATTTGGATAGAACTCGTAAAAGATTGAAAGGTTTTGCTACGTTAACTTTAGACCAAGAAATTGTATCATTGGCACTAAGTCTTCAATTAGAATATGTACTATCGCACCGAATAGGTATTCCTGATTCGATAATTGCCGCAACTGCCCTTGTTTTTAATCTCGAATTACGGACTTTTAACATGAAAGATTTTAGATTTATTCCAACACTAAAGGTAAGTAACAGTTTGGAATAGAAGAAAGCAAGGAACTACTCCTTTTTGAAAAATCCCTTGCCTATAATCTTATCCCATATTTAAACAATTTGAATTTACTAAGGATTATCTACGTAAACTATTGATAATTAAGGACATATTCGTTTGTTTTTCTTGAATCGCTTTTTATTTAGGATAATTTCATCTTCTCAGCATCCCACAATACAGGTTTACCCATTTCAGCACTCAGATTGCAGGCTAATGCAGGAGCAGCCGCACGCAGACCAAACGTGGCATCTTCGTGTACTTTTTTGCCAGTTCTGATAGATTCAAAGAAATTAACAAAATGGTCGAGCCGCTCATCATAGCCATCTGGAACTTTAAATGTGATTTCTTTATTATAATTCCATTTTTTATCTTCTTCGGTGTACATAGCTTTGTAGGCTTTGGTAACCTCCTCACGTTGTGCTTGTGAAAAAGTATTTACCGAATCATAACCATCAAATTCGGGTGCTTTTGGTCGTTTAAAACTCTTCACTTTCAAATTACCCCAACCCAATTCAATGACTCCCTCTGTACCTACCAATTTGGCGGGCGAACCACTGCTACCTCCATCCGCTAAATTTACACGGGTAAAAAATTGGAAAGCAGCGTGTTCTTTTCTTTCTGGATATTGCATTAATGAAGTTACTAAGTCATAAGCGTCTCGACCATCTTTCCAATAGTTTAGTTCTCCTAATGCAAAAATTTTATTTGGTCCAATTGACCCTGTAATGGTATGAAGATTAGTCAATAAATGCACGAATAAGTCGCCCGCTACGCCCGTGCCATAATCTTTGTAATTTCTCCATCTGAAAAATCGCTTTGCTTCAAAAGGTACTTTAGGGGCATCTCCTACGTATTTATCCCAATCTACGGTTTGAGTATTAGCATCCGTTGGAATAGTATATTGCCACGCTCCATTGGCAGAAGTTCGGTCATTGGTAGCCTCTACGTAAGCCAATTCACCAATAATGCCAGACTCATAAATCTTTTTAGCTTCGGCTGTCAATACAGAACTCGCTACTTGCGAGCCTACTTGAAATACTTTATCTGTTTTTTTCTGAGTATCAATCACTGCCTGTCCTTCGTCGATGTGATGAACCATCGGTTTTTCGCAATACACGTGTTTCCCCGCTTTCATAGCATCAATTGAAATACGGTCGTGCCAATGGTCTGAAGTACAGACTAATACCGCATCTACATCTTTTCTATTGAGTATTTCTCGATAATCTTTTGTGGTAAAAATGTCTTTTCCCCATTTTTCTTTAGCTCTTTCTAATCGGCTGGTGTATAAATCACAAACTGCTACCAATTCAATACCTGCCACTTTCAGAGCGGTGTCGGTGTCATAATGCCCAATGATTCCAGAACCAATGAGAGCGATACGAATTTTATCGTTGGCACTAACTTTTACGTCTGATTTCAGGGTGATGGTCTTCCCGTAGGCATCCGTCAAGGCTATACCACCGAGCATCAAAGCTGAGGTACTACTAATTCTTTTGATGAAGTCTCTTCTGTTATTTTTCATAAAAAACCGTTTAAAATTTCCATTGAAATTTACATTTTTATCTTGAAGAACTTATACTTGTTTATCATTCTTTACTAAAACAAAGATATTGCCAATGACCTTATTAGCTTTCGTTTGTCATTTTGGGGGTTTAAAGGTATCTTGCAATTAATTTATGATGATAAAATAGATGAACAGAAACTTTCGAGATGGTCTTAATTTCCTTTCCAAACTCACCCTAAAAAGGGTTTGGAATGGCTTGAAAGTAGTAGTAGGATTTTACAATGCAAAAATTAGTGGACGACCCACTCAGTGGGGATTACCATTTAGTATTTCATTTGAGCCGACTACGTCTTGCAATTTACGCTGTCCAGAATGCCCGAGTGGTTTACGTTCATTTACTCGCCCAACGGGTATGTTGGAAGGAGATTTATTCAAAAAGACCATTGATGAACTTTCAGAAACTTTATTGTATTTGATTTTTTATTTTCAGGGAGAACCTTATTTACACCCACAATTTTTAGAGCTGGTGGGTTATGCAGCCCAAAAGAATATTTATACTGCTACTTCTACCAACGCCCATTATTTGACGGATAGCAACGCAAAAAAAACGGTGGAGTCAGGCTTGGATAGATTAATTATTTCCATTGATGGCACTACCCAAGAAACTTATGAACAGTACCGAGTAGGTGGAAAATTAGAGAAGGTCTTAGAAGGAACTCGTAATATTTTGAAGTGGAAAAAAGAATTGAAATCAAGTACGCCACACGTTGTTTTTCAGTTTTTAGTCGTAAAACCTAATGAGCATCAAATAGCAGAAGTGCAGCAACTGGCAAAAGAAATAGGAGTAGATGAAGTAGGACTAAAAACTGCCCAGATTTATGATTATGAACAAGGGTCTGACCTGATACCAACGATTGATAAATACGCTCGTTATCAAAAACAAAACGATGGCAGTTTCCAAATTAAAAATCGATTTGTAAATCACTGTTGGAAAATGTGGCATTCTTGCGTTATCACTTGGGATGGTCTGGTAGTACCTTGTTGCTTTGATAAAGATGCTCATTACCGATTGGGTGATGTTAAGGTTCAGACATTCAGAGATTTATGGTTTGGGGAATCTTGTCGTCAATTCAGGAAAACACTTATTCGTTCACGCTCAGAAATAGAAATGTGTAAAAATTGTACAGAAGGTACGCAAGTCTGGGCATGAGCTGTTCCACAGGCTTTAGCCTGTAATTAGTGGGGGTGAAAATTATACACTAAGCACGCACAATATGTGAATTATCAATTGAAACAGGTTAAAGCCTGTGATATATTTAGCATGAATCTTAAAAAACACAAATTCCACCCGATAGTACCTTTCGATTTTAAGAAAGATACTGTTTTACACATTGACTTAACCGAAAACAATACAGAACTACATTCTTTAGATTTATTAAATGTAGTGCAAATGGATGAGTATATTTCTCGTAAAATTAAAGAAGCGAATTCCGTTTGTGCCATTGGAGGATATTTAGAAAATCGTTATATTTATCGAACTACGCAACATTTTCAACAATCCGCCGAACCACGTTCTATTCATTTGGGAGTAGATATTTGGGCGAAAGCAGGTACGCCCGTGTATGCACCCATACACGGGAAAATTCATAGTTTTGCCAATAATGCTAATATCGGAGACTACGGGCCAACAATTATTTTGGAACACAACTTAGAGAATCATATTTTCTATACCCTTTATGGACATTTAAACTTAGAATGTTTACATGGACTATACGAAGGAAAGAAGATTGAAGAAGGCGAAAAAATTGCTGAATTTGGTAATTTCCCTATTAATGGTAACTGGTCGCCGCACCTCCATTTTCAGGTAATGACTGATATGTTAGGAAATAAAGGTGATTTCCCTGGTGTATGTGAGCCTTCAAAGAAAGACTACTTCGCCCAAATATGTTTAGATGCTAATTTATTACTTGGGATGGAATAGAGGAGAATAGTGGATAGAGAATAGTGGATAGAGAATAGTGGATAGAGAATAGAGAATAGAGTAAGTAGTATAGTGGGGAGAGGATGAAGAATAAAAAATAGAGCGTAGAGAAAAAAGTAATGGAAATAAACACTGATAACTGATAACTGTCTCGTCCTAACATAGGTTGACAAAAGTATGAGACCTTAAACTTGATAAAATACAATTTTTTATTTTCATTATTTATGCTGGGGTTTAACGATTAT
>JALONS010000414.1 GCA_025454855.1 Arcicella sp. | reverse complement strand
GTAACTGCCAACCGTGAGGCGGGTTTACGCACGCAAGCCCCCGTGGCGATTTCTAAATTATCGGCAACGCTCATCAACGACACCAAGCCGACCAATATTTACGAAATCATCAACAAAACGCCTGGCGTAGTGATGCTCAATTACAACAACGAACAACACGGAATGTCCATCCGCCAACCGATGGGAACGTCTGCCTATTTTTTGTACATGGAAGACGGTCTGCCTATTCGTCCGTTGGGCGTTTTCAACCACAATGCCTTGATTGAAATGAACGTTTTTTCGGTCTCATCGGTGGAAGTGGTGAAAGGTCCCGCTTCGTCATTGTACGGTGCGGAGGCAGTTGGTGGAGCTATCAATTTCATTACGCAACGTCCAACGGCTGTGCCTACCGCTCGTGTGGGAGTGCAGTTTGATAATTTTGGGTATCGCCGAGTGCAATATGGTGCGGGGGCAACTTTGGGGAAATTTGGTTTGTATTTGGGCGGTTTCGTAGCGAAACAAACCGATTCATGGCAAACCCGTAGTGATTTCGATAAGTTGTCGTTCAATGCCCGTGCGGAATACAAATTTTCAGATAAAACCCGCCTAATCAGCACTTTATCTTACAATGATTATAATTCACAAACGGGCGGAAGTGTAGATTCCGTGGCTTTTTACAAGCGTGAATATTCTTCGACAACCGATTTTACCTACCGAAAAGTAAAAGCAACTCGTGCCAGAATTTCGCTGGAACAAAACTGGAATACTAACGCTGCAACAACCATTACGCCTTATTATCGTGATAATTCGGTAGGACAAAATCCGAGTTATTCTATCCGTTGGACATCGGGTAGTAAAACCGCCACGGGCGAGATTAACGACAATTCGTTTACGTCGTATGGTGTGGTGGCTCAACATTCGCAAAAATTTGATTTCTGGAAAACTCGCTTGTTAGTTGGAGCAACTTACGATTATTCTACCAATCCGTATTATGCTTATCGTATTGACTTAGCGGCACAACTTCGTCCAGATGGAAGGTCAGTAGAAAAATATACGATTACGAAAGAAAATCCAGACATTTTCTTGGTAAAATACGATGCCAAAATCTATAATTCTGCGGCTTTCGGGCAATTGGATTTTGAACCTATCAATAAGTTAAAAGTCTCATTAGGAGTACGTTACGACAAAATGGCATTTGATTATTTGAACTATCTGGACAACAATGCCACGGGTACAAAAGAATATAGCCAAGTAACGCCAAAAATCGGAGTAACCTACGATTTGGGTAATGGAAGAGGAATTTATGCCAATTACGCCAAAGGGTTTTCGCCTCCGAGTTTGACGGCAATTTTCAGAAAAACACCCGCAGGAAGTGCCAATCCATTTTATTATAATCTGACTCCAGCATATTTTGATAACAAAGAAATTGGCGGTTGGGCTTCGCTTTTTAACAAAATTTATGTGGACATTGCCTATTATGAAATGAATGGCGAGAACGAATTATTGAGTATTCGCCAGCCCGACAACTCGTTTGATTATCAGTCGGCAGGAAAAACTTTGCACCGTGGCATTGAATATAGCATCACGTATAAGCCTAATAATGAGTGGTTTATCCGCTTGGGAGCGACAAATTCTATCCACCGCTACGAAGATTTTAAATTGAGTTTGAGAGCCTCGGATGCCGTTAAAAATGTGGATGGTAAAGAAATGCCTTCATCGCCCGCTTTCATTGCCAATACAGAAATTACCTACAAACCTAAATGGGCAAAGGGACTCAGAACCAGCATAGAATGGCAACGGATGAGTAGCTATTTCCAAAACCAAATCAATACCGTTGAATACAAAGACTGCACGGCTTTTGGGTTTACGGGTGTAAGTGTGTTGAATTTTCGGGCGGGGTATAGTTTCAAATGGATTGAAGTGTTTACGAATATCCTAAATCTCACGGATGAATTATACGCCAATCAGGCTTCGAGGGGCAATAATGCGACTGACCGTACTACGTTTACGCCCGCTGCACCACGTACTTTTACGGTAGGGGTTCAGTTTAATTTTTTGGGGAAATAAATGCTATTTATCAGTACCATAACCGTCTGTAATTGCCTCAAATTCGTGAATGATTTGCTCTTTGAAAGGGTTTGAATGTTTCATAATCAATGATGTAGGAAAAATATTTCCATGTATGTCCTTCAAGATTCTATCTAATTTCAGGTATTCTTCTTGATTAAATTCATCAAACCAAATATTAAATTTTCGATGACGAACCATTTGACGACCATCCGAAGAATCACAGAGATAGATGGTAACAGTTTCGATATTTCGCTGATAGAAATCTTCAAAAATATAGGCAATTGTTTTTGAAGATTTCTTATCAAATGGAGGTGAAGTTGGATTTGGATTCAAGAAAACTTCAATCGCAAACTCAAAAGCATTTGCTGAATATTCTGATTCGGAAGGAAATAGGTATGGACTCGGTTTGAATTTAATCTCATACACGATTCCTAAATTTGTTTCAAAACCATAAGAATTATTAGTACCACCCAAGAAGAAAAAATCATAAGTGTTCTGTGGTCTTTCTTCTTCTTGCATTTTTTTCTCTTAATTTTTGTAGTTCAGCTTGAAATGCAGGTTTTTTAAAGTCTTCTTGCATTTCAGCTATTAATTCCCGCTTACTCGTTACCAAGTAGTTTATTAAAGCATCAATGTTGGCTTGACGTTCTTCAGGACTAATATTTCTATTGATAGTTGCCATAGTTGTATATATTCATAAACCATAAAGTTAATTAATTTTTTTAAATAAAATGAAATACATCGTAATCATAATCTTGTCGTTCTTTTGGGGGGCAAACAAACCTAATAAAACGACCCAATTGTCTGATTCACAAAGAATTGGAACAACGCCCCGTTTCACTACCGACCAGCAAGGTAATCCTGTACTGAGTTGGGCGGAGAAAGACGAAGCTACTAAAAAGAACCATTTTTTCTTTGCCATTTCAAAGGATGGAGGTAATACTTTTTCTGACAAAATTGCTGTCCGTTTACCTGAGAATTACTCCGTTCATGCGGAAGGAATGCCAAAAGTAGCCTTCAAAAAAAGTGGTGAAATCTTGGCAACTTTTGAAGTGTCAAAACCTACCGAAAAAGCCCCCAGAGCCAGTAATTTTTATTTTGTTAGTTCACGAGATGGTGGCAAAACGTGGTCTGAACCCCAAACCATTCACGATGACCAAACGGCTGGTAAAGGACATTCTTTTGGAGAAATTGCTACTCTTCCCGACGGGCAAATTGGTTTTGTGTGGTTAGATGATAAACTGGGGAAATACGAAGGAAGAAGTGTAAAATTCAGACAAACGCTACCCAACGGCAAGTTATCCCCCGAAGTAGTAGTGGATTCCAACGCTTGCCAATGTTGTAGAACTAATCTTTTTGTGGATAATAACCAAAACTATCACATTCTGTTCCGTGATTTATTGGCGGATGGTTCGAGGGATATTTCGCACGTAGTATCAAAAGACGGCGGTAAAACTTTCAGCCAGTTTAAAACGGTATTTGATGATAAATGGAAAATTAACGCCTGCCCACACACAGGTCCAGGAATTACACAGGTGGGTGGTAATCTTTACGCCACTTGGTTCACAGGGAAAGAAAATGAAGCGGGAGTCAGACTGTCTAAGATTGGTTCGGGGCAATTGATGGATAAAATGGTTAATAACCGAGTAAAACACCCACAAGTGGGAGCATTGAACGATAAATTGATTTTGGTTTGGGACCAATCTATGCAAAAAGAGGAGAAGTTTTTCACTAAAATTGGTCTTAAAGTCTTTGAAAAAGATGGTTCATTCAAAGAAGATTGGATTACTCCCGACTTTATGGTATCAACTTATCCCGTAGTGTTGGCTTCTGGTAAGGATTTATTAATTGCTTATGAACAAAAGAAAGAAGCAACTGGTAATTCTGTCATCATCGTGCAACGGTTGAGCGATTTTAAGATGTGATTTCAGTTTTTCTTATTACACAAGAAAGAATGTTACCTTCTGGGGGAAATAACAATCTTCGCATGATTATAAAAGCCTATTTTTTCATCAAAGATTTCATACTTGCATAAAACGGTTTGACTGAGACACGTCAGTAGTGAAAATCGAAAAAGCATCCTTAGTGATTCCTACTATTTAAAATGTAAAATTGATGTAGATTGAGGAAGGAGCAAGGAAATAAAAAATCCCCATCTGCTTTTTGTAGATGGGGATTTTTATTGCTCATTATTCTAAAAAACTCAACTGCAACAATTTCAATAGCAGTTTCGTTCTACTAAAAGTAACTTACCTAAATTTTTCGTTATCATATTATTCTCTCTTTATTAAACTATCAAAACAATGAAAAAAATTACCTACCTCGCCCTCGTGGGCATCATGTTATTATGTCCTGATTTATTTTCACAAAAGAAAAAAGTCAATGCTCCCCCCAAAATTGCAAGCCCAACTAATGTAGTAACTCCGTCCACACCTGCGGGAACAACACAAACAACTACTGTCCTAATGCCTCCTCAAAAAGTTACTTCGGTGGAAGGCGT
>JALONS010000413.1 GCA_025454855.1 Arcicella sp. | reverse complement strand
CACACAGAGCGATTTGATGCCCCATATTTCCAGCTCCTATGACTGCAATTCTATTTATTTCCATTGTCATATTTAAGTATCTAAAAATTAGCTTACACTGGTTTTGATTTAAGTTGTTGAATATCAGGAATATGTAGTAAACTATTCTCTGCTTCGCCACCAATTTGAAAGCATTGACCCCGAAATAGTCATCCACGGCACAGCTATAACCGATGCCAAACCAACCGTTGCGATTTTGCCCATTTGTAGGGCAATTCCCGAGGCTAATCCACCATTTTGCATTCCAACTTCTAAAGAAATAGTACGGCATGAGGCTTCATCTAAACCCAGCAATCTACCACTCCAATAACCCAATAAATATCCTATTGAATGATGAATCATGGCAGATAAAAATAAAAGTGGTCCTATTTGTAACAGCGAATCTCTGCCCGAAGAAACAATCACGACCATCATCATCAGTACGCCCAACATCGAAATTTTTGGTAAAAGGCTTTGAAGCCATTTCACCCCATTTCTAAGAAATCTATTGATTATCAAGCCTAATATGATGGGCAGAATAATAATTTCAGCTACGTGAATCATCATAGCTTGTAAATCAATGGCAACGTACTGCCCAGCCAAAAGTTTCATCAATAGTGGAGTCATGAACGGGGCAATGAGGGTAGAGATGGCAGCGATAGTTACTGATAATGGCATATTAGCTTTGGCAATAAATGCCAAAACATTTGAAGTGACACCACTCGGAACTGACCCCATCAATATCACTCCAGCGGCTATTTCGGGCGGGAATCCAAAACTTTTTGCCAATGTAACCCCCACTAAGGGCATAATTGTAAAATGACTTACAAGACCAATTAAAACTGCTTTGGGAGTTTTGATAACGCCTTCAAAATCTTTCAGGCTCATTTCTGTCCCCATCGTAAACATAATAATCTGGATAAGTGGAACGATGAACCCCGTAAATTTAAAATCTCCCACTTTTTGGAAATATTGAGGATAGAAGAATCCAATCGAAACAGCTACCATTACCCAAATAGTAAATGACATTTGGTGCAAACCCGATATGCTACGTCCGCCAATGGCAAGACAAACCAATGACCCAATTACATAAAGTCCTGAAGCCAATAATCCACTACCCCAAATCAATATGCTTACGGCTATAAGTCCCAAAACAACGGAGCAAATCAGTAATAATTTATAGGTATTATTCAGAATAGCGGGCATATTGATTGTTTGGAATAAGATATTGGGGTTTAAATTTTATCGGAATTATAAAGAATTTCACACATGGTAAAAAACATCAAAGATTAACTGCTGACGGGGTTTTCAACCGCCGTCAGGGTGAATAAACTAACCCTGACGACGGTTAATAGACCTCGTCAGCGGTTATGTGCCAAATGGTTTATAGTCACGAATTTTATTAATATTTTGGCTTAGTTTTAAGACACTTTCTTGCAACTTTTTCTCAACTTCTTCTTGGCTCAATTGGATAGTGCCATCAATGCGAGCCAGCATCGGAACGGTCATTGCTGCTACTGCATTACCATTCATATCCAAAATCGGGAAAGAGATAGCATGAAGACCAGCGTACTGATTACTCTTGATAGAAGCAAATCCTTTTGTGGCAATATCTTTCAGTTTGTTACGATACAGTTCAATTTCAGCTTCTGATTCGTTCGGAAGACTCTCTTTTATTCTGATGTCTTTAATTATAGGGTCTTGAAAAGCCAACAAAACCAAGCCAGATGCCGAAGGTGCAACCTCAATTTCAGAACCAACTCGTGTCATAAAACCGAGACCGTTCGGAGGTTGAATGGAGGCTATAACTGTTTGAAAACCATTGTTATACACTCGTAAGTCGCAAGGGAAAGAAATATCTCTTGATAACCCTTCCATAATGGGTAATGCCTCCGTCAGTAAGCGATAAGTAGGCGGGTGAAAATGGGATAGTTGAAATAGTTTTGGTGTAATTGTATAGTTATTGCCATAATTAGCAACATAGTTTCTTTGCACCAAACAATTGAGCATTCTATAAATTTCTCCCAGATTACGCCCTAATTTACTGGCAATTTCTTGTTGAGAAAGTCCATTTTCAGATTGACATAGAAGTTCTAAAATATCTAAACCTTTTTCTAAAGCAGGAGCCGCATACGATACCATTTCGGGTTTTGAAGCTGGGATTTCGGATTGAGAGTTTTCAATCATTTTTGTATTTGTTTAAGTAATATTTGAAGACAGATTTTTTCAACTTCTGAATTTAAGAATTACTTCGGAAATCCCAATTCCGAAATCACCTTTACATCCCAATCTGATGTACTTCAATGATATTACCGTCGGGGTCATAGAAGAAGATTTGGTACCAACCCGCCAATGCCCATTTACCGTAGTCGGCATACGGAATACGTTGCTCTTCTAATTTCTTTTTAAACATTCTAATATCATCAGTTCTGAAACAAAAATGACCGTTTTGAATGGGATTTATGGGCATATTCATCCTAAATGCCGTATCGTGGTCTTTTTTAGTAATATGAAATTCAACTTCTCCGTCGGTCAGAAATTCAACTTGTCCATCATAGCGATTCACGGTGTCTTCGCTCGTTAAACCATGCTCTTCGTCTTGAATTTGTGTTAAGTCGAAAATAGATTTATAAAACTTCGATAATCTTGGCACATCTTCGGTGCATAGGTTCATGTGATGATACTTGAATGTCATACTTCTAACGTTATAATTGATAATATTTTACAAATATGAAATTATATTTTCATATATAAAAATATATCAATTACTTTTGTTAAAATTTAGGTTAGTAAACGTATTTCATATCATGCAAGAATACTCCACTGATACGCCCATCAAATCCAATGAAATATGTACCCTGACAATGGTACGCCGTGTAGCTGCCATGTTGGATTTAGACGCATCTTCGTTTTCAGATGGTGGGATTCTTCCGAAGGGTTGGCATTTTTTTATGTTGGCTGGTCAAACTCAAAAATCTGAATTACGCAGAGATGGATTTCCAGGTTTGGGTGTACCAATGCCCGATTTAGAGCATTTACCGAGATTACTCTTGGGAAGTAGAACCGTAAGGTACCAAGATAAACTTGTGATTGGTGAAGCAGTAGAAAAAAGCAGTTTTGTTAAGAGTATAACAGAAAAAAGCACTGCAACGGGGCGAATGGCAATTGTAACCTTGCAACACGAACTACGCCCAATTTCAGCTCAGAATCCCGCCATCGTGGAAACACAAACGTATATTTTAC
>JALONS010000412.1 GCA_025454855.1 Arcicella sp. | reverse complement strand
TTTGTTACTTTTCTTGTATCAAGACAAGAAAAGTAAGGAGTGGCGAATGGATATTTTGTTATTTTGATGAAAACCAAATAAAATTTTTAAACATATTCTTAACACATTTCGTCATGAACCAGCAAATGGTGAACCAAAGATACCAACCGCAAGTTCTGCCCATATAAGCAGAAAAATTAATAGAGCAACTGCACATAGAATAATTCTGTTTTGGGTGGTTTTTACATTTCTCAATATCAGTTCACACAATAGTCCCGTTCCAAATAATAATACCCCAAATAACACGAAGTCTCCAACTTTCCAATCTACTTCGCTCGTAAACTGCATGGCAATAAACGGAATAGCTAACAATGCCGTAGCTGTTGATATGATGATGCCTAATCTTTTGTTATTCATAACCATGATTTTAGTATTTTTTTGAATTTTTATTTTACTCATTTTTAAATATTTCAAAGTACTTTGAGATACAAAGTTATATAAAATATTCAAATGTCAAAATATTTTTTACGTAAAATCTGGCTATTTATTATTTGATTTTGGTCAGAATATGACCATAGAGTTATTTCTCGCTAAGTTTTTTCAGATGTTTGGGGTCTGCTAATCTAACAACCTCTTTTTTAGAGAATTTGACTAACCACAAGCCCACAAAATCTCCTTTTTTACGAAAAGCAAGGCTATCTAATTTTGATGTCTTCCCCAACGCCTCTATTTCTTTAGGTTTGAGCTTGTCGAACTGGTTTGATAGCGTAATAGGAGCGGTATAAAAAAAGAATTTCTCATCGTCTGACTTTTGGATGTTATCAATTTGGGGAAGGTGGTTCTCAGCATTGTATTGATAGGCATCTAATGTTTCATTGACTTTCTTTCCAAAATCGGGCTTTTGTAATTTCAGAGGGCTACCTACCAAAATTTCAACTCGATACTTGCTTGATAATGAATCAATTACAGTATTATTTGTTAAATTTTTAACCAAGTTTTTATTCAGAGAATCTACAATGACTTTACCCCATTCGTCCACCTGAGCGGTAAATTGAGCAGGAGTAATTCGTTTTACTTGTCGTTCGTGGAGTTCTTTAACGGCGGCAGTCGTGTCTATTCTTTTACTAAAATCACAGCTCCAAACCATGAAACAATTAATAATCAGTATCGTGTAAGTTTTTATAGAATACATAAAATGAGTAAATTTAGTTTGATTTGATATTTGTAGTAACTAAGCGATTTGCAAAAACAATTAAGTGTCTAAAAAACAACAACTTACATTGTTTCATTTTGCAAATTTCAACACATTAAAGTATAAAATCACTTACTACAAATACAAAGATACAGCATAGCAATATAAAAGCCGTAGTGATTAGCTACGGCTTTTGTTGGTATTTTACCATCTTCTTCCTCTTCCGTACCCATACCCTCGGCGAGGCGGTGGTGGGCAATATCTTGGCACTACTACCACTGGCGGTGGTACAGCATATCTGTAAGGACGTGGAGGAGGATAACCATAATACGGACGACGATAACCATAATCACCACGTACATAGGTAGGTCCACACGAGGAAACCATCAAAGCTACCCCAATCACTAAGGTCAGGGCAACTAACATTCTATGAATTTTTAGCTTCTTCATAATCTTAATCATTTACACGTTAGAAAACATAGCGTTTAAAAGGTTTAAAAAAGTGTAAAACTATTTACGCAGGTATCTGACTATTAGACAACAACGTTGGAGTTTCCCCCTATTTATGAATGAAAAAATTTGTCTTTGCATAATTAGAGATTCGTAACAAAATAGATTTTCGTATCTTTGCACCCTGATTTTGATTTAGAAAATCAAATCCATCATCAGAAAATCCACATTCCGCAATTAACAACGATATGTTAGAACAATTAGAAGCCATCAGAGAACGATTTGAAGAAGTTGCCCAACAAATGACGCAACCCGAAATTGTTTCGGATATCAATAAATACAAAACGATTAGTAAAGAATATAAAGACCTTGAAAAAATCGTTAATCAGTACAAAGAGTATCAGAATGTTTTATCTAATATCGACTCTGCTAAAGAAGTAATTGCGACGGAAAAAGACGAAGATTTTAGGGATATGGCGAAAGCGGAGTTGGATGAGCTGAACCCTAAAAAAGAAGAATTGGAGAGTATTCTGAAAGAAATGTTGATTCCCAAAGACCCTAACGACTCTAAAAATATCATTATGGAGATTCGGGCAGGAACGGGCGGCGATGAAGCGGGTATCTTTGCGGGCGATTTATTCCGTATGTATCAGCGTTTTTGTGCTAATCAGGGCTGGCAATTCCAAGTGATTGATTATACAGAAGCCTCTTCGGGTGGATACAAAGAGATTATTGCCAATATTCAAGGAGAAGACGTGTACGGAAAGATGAAGTTTGAGTCGGGCGTGCATCGTGTACAACGTGTACCCGCTACCGAATCTCAGGGGCGTATTCATACCTCAGCCGCCTCAGTAGCGGTATTGCCAGAGGTGGACGAAGTGGATGTACAAATCAATATGAATGATATTCGGAAAGATACATTCTGTTCTTCGGGTGCTGGTGGGCAGTCGGTAAACACGACGTATTCTGCGGTGCGAGTAACACACATTCCTTCGGGGTTGGTGGTACAGTGCCAAGATGAGCGTTCACAAATCAAAAATTTTGAGAAAGCTATGACCGTACTGCGTTCTCGCTTGTACGAAATTGAATTAGCCAAACAGCAAGACGCTATTGCTGGAGACCGTCGTTCAATGGTTGGTTCAGGCGACCGTTCGGATAAAATCCGTACTTATAACTATCCTCAAGGACGAGTAACCGACCACCGTATCGGCTACACAGTTTATAATTTACCCGTAGTAATGGACGGAGAAATTGGAGACTTCATTGAGCAGCTCAGAATTGCCGAAAATGCGGAGAAATTGAAAGAAGGAGCGATATAAACAAATATTGTTGATTGTTTTAAGTAGAAAAGCTAATTGGACGCAGATTCAATTAGCTTTTTTATTAACCGCTGATAATCAAGGCACATTTTTTGCTGTAACAACTACACTAATTATTCTTAAACTAAAACACACTACAATGAAAATCTTTCCGCCAGAAGATTATTCATGGGTCAGCCATTTAGTA
>JALONS010000123.1 GCA_025454855.1 Arcicella sp. | reverse complement strand
TTTATATTGGTAGTAGTTCCGAGCGTTGTTCCTTCCAATTTTACGGAAGCTCCCACTACGGGTTCTTGGGTGATTTTATCAAAGATTTTTCCTTTGATTTGATTTTGGGCAAAGACGATATTCATTGTCAAAATACTGACAATGAGGAAATTATATATTGATTTCATGATTTTAGTAAATTAAAACGGTTCTTATATGATTTATACGGAAGTCGTCCTTTTGAAGGACGACTTCCGTGAACCATTGAAAATAATGTTCAATACGCAATACTCAACGCTCAATATTCAAGTAGAAAAGACATACTCGAACATTGTCCACGAATGATTGAACATTGGAAATAATACAGTAAATTTTAGGAAATTGCGATAGCGAATTGTTCGTTGAAAACACAACAATTCAACAATGAAACAATTTAAGCGGGAGGGTGAAAAAGCGAGGTAGTGATGCTCTGAAAATGAGCTAATTGGTAGGTATAAATGGATTTTGCAGAAGGTAATTCATTCCTCCAATCAAGCGAAAACAGAGGAGTTGTATCAAATACTTCCTCGATAATTTTCTTCATAGATTGACTTTGCTTTTGTGTTTCTTTGGTGGCATTGTCTTCAGCAATTTTATGAAGTTTTTTAGCCAAATAACACTGACCGTTACAGTTTAACTGAGGTTTGAAACGGTTTTCACAAAGGTTTTGGATGATGTAATCCTTCCGAAGTTCAAAATCCAAATATACCACTGGAACGAGCAGCGTTTTGACACTAATGAGTGCCAGCATAAATAACGCTATGTAATTCTTTGGGGTCATTGGACTTGATTATTTTGACTACAAAGGTAATCTCAAAATAAATACAGTTTACAAAGTCAAGATTAATAATTCAGGAAAGATTGGACGAATGTAATTTTTGGATAAACGGTGGCATCATTCGGAACCTAAAACCTTCCATTTGCCACCGTTATGCCATGAAATCTTTTTCTACTGCATTATCATCAGCTCATCCAAACTTATGGTTATGTCATCTCCAACTTGTTTGATACTATATTTCATTGGATAATAACCCGCTTTCGCAAATTTGGCGGGCGTAGGAATATTCTTGGTAATGTTGGGTTTGGTCAGTAATAACTCTAAGCTAATCATTGGTTCGATAAAAGTCATTTTTCCATCATACGACCCCATAATTAAGGTGTGAGTAAACTTACTACCATTCAACTCGGGCGAGGTTGGGTCTGCCCAATGAACACCCATTAACGGAACGCCTTCGGGTAACCTGAAATAAGGGACGGGCATAATACCAGCGGGGGGCAGGTTATCAAATTTAGCTGCCGTAGTGGGTGAATAAGGGGGAATCACCGACCTTTCGGCATTGGGTTGCATCATGAAGTGTACGTCAAAATGAGCTTTGTCATAAATACCGATTGGCTCGTGTCCGCTGTGTGAAAAATCAAGGTAGAGGTGGTCGAAGGGGGTTTTTCCAACGGCTTCATTGGGTAACGCCAAACTCAAGCTAATCGGATTACCGTGCGGAATATTTTCCAAAGCTCCTTTACTAAGTGTTAGCCCGATAGACGTTGGTTTATCGCCGTTAAATTTTACCCATGTATAGGCTTTTCCATTACCAATCGTCTGAGCAACGCCGTTGTAGGTGGGATTTGGGTCGGTAGTTGCCTCTTCTTTTTTACAACTTACCATCAGCATCGCAGATGCCAAACAAGTAAAAAATATCTTTTTCATGACTATAATTTTGATTTGTTAATTATTACATCACAAAATTATGATTCATGTAGATTGTCAAAAATAACCTTTTAAAGTCAATTACAACGCTATAATCTGCTATAAATGAACACATTACGCAAACAGTACCATTCACTCAATAATGAATAACCCTTTTCACTTACTATCATTTTTCAAGATGAGTTTGTGGTGGGTAGAAAAGAGTACATTTTCCACCCACCGCAATTCAAAAAGGTATGGTTCTTCTTTAGTTTTTATCCACTCTCGTAGAAATCTTATCGGTGATATACCAAAAATTATCAATTTTTATCAAATTGAAATAATCTGTAAAAAGTGATTTAGGGGTTTCAATCTCGCATTTTGCCGAAGCAATATTGCCTGTAATATCTAACATTTTGATGCGTCCTTCGGTATCCTTGTCTTTGGCACGAGGCTTGAAACGACTCAAATAATCCGCTCGGCTGATGTCCGTAAATTTGTTATCTCTAAAAAACTTCAAATGGCAGGTACTGTGCATAGCTTTACCAATTTTGGTAGTATCACCCGTCATCCAGCCATCAAAATAATATTGAATGGTGGTTTCAATTAGTCGTTTCTCTGTGCTTTGGGCTGATACTTTTGTAATACTCAGAAAAGCCAAAAGAGTAATAGCGAGGATTTTTTTCATGTGATTATAATATTTAATTGTTTTTTATTGATACTCAAGTAATTGAAAATTGTGAGAGAAAAATGCAGTAAATCGCTGGTTTTCAAAAGTTTAATTTATCTGTTTTTCGCAAATTGCTTTTCGATGAATTTATGGTTTTTTGATTCGGATAATTTTCCCATCAAGTTCATCGGTCAGAAGATATAGTTTTCCGTCAGGACTTTGCACTACTTTTCTTAATCTAACGGGTTCATCCACAAACAATTGCTCTACGCTTTTCACCTTTTCATTTTCAAGTTTAAATCGCCATAGACTTCCTCCACTCAAACCAGGAACAAACAAATTGTTTCTCCAAGCTGGAAACTCTTTGCCTGTATAAAAAGCTAAGCCTGTGGGGGCAACGGTCTGCCTCCAAAACCATACGGGACTGGTCAGCGTAGAAACATCCACTTTGGGTGGATTATAGTCTTTACTTCGGTACTGCCCACTCGTGACAAGGGGCCAGCCATAATTTGCCCCAGCTTTCAGAATATTGATTTCATCACCTTGAATAGTTCCGTGTTCGCTAAACCAAATGTCGCCAGTTTCGGGATGAATCGCCATACCTTGTGCTGCTCTGATACCCAAAGCATAAAGTCCAGCGACTGCATTTTTCCCAAAATTGGGGTTATCGTTCGGGATACTTCCATCAGGATTGATACGGTAAATTTTTCCCCGTTTATCCGTAGGGTCTTGGGCAATGGGCGTAGCAGGTTCGTCGATTTCATAAAACAAACGCTCGCCAATGGTGATGTAAAGTTTTTGGTCTGAGCCAAATTTGAGTCCACCCCCATAATGGTGATTTTGTTTGGTAAAAGGACTGGCTATCAATAATGTTTTTATCTGGGTCAATGAATCATTTTTGATTGTTGCCCTAATTATTTTGGTAGTAGTACCTTCATTGGGTGTTTGGGCAGCGTATGATAGGTAAAGGTATTGATTGATAGAAAAATTGGGGTCGATGACTACCTCAAAAATTCCTGAATTATTCCCTTTTCCGTAGTTTACGTCAAGACTATCAACTAAATCTGAGGGAAAACCCTTGATAATGGTTTTTCGCTTTGATTGAAGATTTATTCTTAAAAGATTCCCTTCTTTCTCGGTTAGTAGAACGTCATTTTTCGTGATAAAAACCATACTCCACGGGCGTTTGAGTCCTGTAATAACAGTTTCTTTTACGGGGATTATTTGAGCGAATGACTTGGTAAACGTTAAAGAAACTACCCAAATCAGAGCAAAATACAGAATTTTTGATTTCATTTTTTGATTGTGATTATGGGGCAAATTTCACAAACAAAACAGATTACAAGGTCTTGATTTCAGAATTTGGGAGTACGGATTTATAAATTTGGAATAAAAACCCCGTTTTAATGGAAAATGAAGATAATTACTGCACTACATTTTCTTTGTAGGTGAGCGGTGTAGTGCCTTTGATTTTTTTGAAAGCAGCAAAGAAAGTAGATTTTGAGTTGAAACCAACTTCATAACCTATTGCTTCCAGTTTTAAACGATTATCAATTTCCATCAATTCACAGGCTTTCTCGATACGGATTTCATTGATAAAATTGGGAAAACTTTTGCCTAAATTATCATTGAGCAATTGTGATAATTGATGGGCTGAAATGTTCATTTTCTGAGCCAAGTCATTAATTTTTAACTCTGGATTTGAATAAATTTCTTTATTATTGACAACTTCTTGGAGTTTGAGACTTAGACTTCTGACCTCGTCGTCATTAATTTTCTTAGCTTGATATTTTGTAGGCTGCTGTTCAAAAATATTAATTTTATTACTCCGTGACATGAGTACCAAAATATTGAAATACAGTAGAAAAGAAAATATGATAGGACCTACAATGTACGCTCCCCAAAAAACATTAAACAATGCCATCAAATAGGCAATAAGAACAGCCATTGTACCACCAAAGATAGAAAGCGACAAGCTATCGAGGGGTGTAATGGTATCTCGTTTTTGGAAATATTGGGCGATAGTACCTCTCAACAACCAAGCCGCCAGCACCATATATACTGCCCATTCGGCATAAATAAATCTAATAAAGTAACGATACCAAAAATTAGGAAAACTTTGATAAGGCAAGGCTACACCAAAACCTACAATGATTGCCAATAAAAATAATAAATGGAATTTCCAAGAAAAGGGCGTTTTCTTCACATTTTCGAGGGAAGATTTTAGGAAAAAATACAAGAATGGACCTATGAAAAAACAAGCTGAAAGACCAATCTGAAGGTAAAACTTGCTGAGCTTTGGATTAAAATAAAAAACCACCGATTTGCCTATACGTACACTCAGAGCAAGGAGTAATAACCCCAAAAATACACTTGATAAGGATTTTGATTTGTTGAAAACGAAAAAATAGCCACTCAAAAGCAAACCATTGAATGTACCTAAGGCACTCACAAAAAATAATATTTCATTACTGAGATTCATGCGAAGAGTTGGATGGCGATTTAGCCGAGTAGTATGGTTTTCTAAACAAAAATAACAGTTTTGATAGATTTTCTAAGGAATTTACACACTTCCACAAACATTTAATATGTTTATCTTATGGTTGCTTACGGTCTTTTCAGTAAATTTGAACAATGGTTTTGCATATTTTTGCAATTTAATTATTTTAACTTTGCAAAAGTTTGCAACAAAAGAGATGGTTAATAGTTACCATTAGTAATCAAACGAACGAACTATTAACCAAGGACTGGATAAAATTAGTCATTTATATATACGAACTTATGAGTAAGACTATTGTTAGTGTAGAGAAACTTCGATTAAACACCCGTCAAGACAATAAAGGTTGGAAGAAGTGGGGACCATATCTATCAGAACGCCAGTGGGGAACCGTCAGAGAGGATTATTCACCAAATCAGGATGCTTGGAATGCCATTTCGCACGATATGGCTCGTTCGGTTGCTTACCGATGGGGCGAGGAAGGCATAGCGGGTATTTCAGATAATAAATCACATATTTGTTTTGCCTTAGCCCTCTGGAATCATAACGACCATATCTTGAAAGAACGCTTCTTTGGGCTTACAGGTAGCGAGTCGAATCATGGTGAAGACGTAAAGGAGTTGTATTATTACCTCGACTCCACGCCTACGCACTCCTACATGAAGATGCTCTACAAGTATCCTATCAAAGCCTATCCTTACGATAAATTGGTGGATGAAAGCCGTAAGCGTTCACGCTTAGAGCCTGAATATGAGATACTTGACACGGGCATTTTTGATAAAGATGAATATTTTGATGTATTTGTGGAGTACGCCAAAGCCGATGAACAAGATATTTTGATTAAAATAACGGCTCATAATCGTAGTAAAAAAGACGCTCCTTTGACGATTTTACCTACGGTTTGGTTCAGAAATACGTGGAGTTGGGGTTATGAAAACTTCAAATACAAACCCATGATGCGGGGCGTGTCTAACAAAGCCATTGAAATTGATAATCGTAACGTTGGGCATTTCAAATTGTATTGTGAAGATGCCGATGAACTGTTATTCACTGAAAACGAAAGTAATTTTGAACGTCTGTACGGCGTAGCCAATTTTTCACCTTATACCAAGGATGGTATTAATGATTACATCGTAGAAGGAGATTTAAAGGCGGTTAATCCCAACGATATTGGTACAAAAGCCTCGGCACAGTATAAAAAAATAGTGCGAGCTGGCGAAAGTGTAACCATTCGTTTACGCTTGGTGGATCATTCTATTCTTGAACCTTTCGGAGGTTTTGAAGATATTGTAGAAAAACGGATTCGTGAGGGAAATCAATTTTATGAAGAAGTACAGCAGGGCGTAACCGACCCCGAATTACTAAAAATTCAGCGTCAGGCATACGCAGGAATGCTCTGGACAAAACAATGGTACTACTATAACGTAAACGAATGGATAAAAGGCGACCCCGCCATGCCTGAGCCATCGGGCTACCGAAAATACGGACGAAATGCGGGCTGGCGACATATGTACGCTGCCAATATTTTATCAATGCCCGATAAATGGGAATATCCTTGGTTTGCCGCTTGGGACTTGGCTTTTCATACCTTGCCCTTGGCTCGGCTCGACCCCAATTTTGCCAAACGCCAATTAGCCGTTGTCCTCCGAGAATACTATATGCACCCCAACGGGCAAATTCCCGCTTATGAGTGGTCGTTTTCGGATGTGAATCCACCCGTACACGCATGGGCAACTTGGAAAGTATATGAGATTGATAAGGAAATGAATGGGAAAGGGGATATCTCCTTTCTGGAGCGAATTTTCCATAAACTTTTGCTCAATTTTACTTGGTGGGTAAATCTCAAAGATGAAGGTGGTAACAACATTTTTGGAGGTGGTTTCTTAGGAATGGATAATATTGGGGTATTTGACCGTTCTTCTACCCTTCCTACGGGCGGACACTTAGAACAAGCCGATGGCACGGGTTGGATGGCAATGTACAGTTTGAATATGCTCAGAATTGCCTGCGAAATTGCACTGGAACGCCCCGTTTATCAAGATATGGCTTCTAAATTCTTTGAACATTTCCTGCATATTGCAGGAGCGATGCAGTCGTTGGGAGGAGATGATATTAGCCTTTGGGACGAAGAAGACCAATTTTACTACGATATGCTTCATCTACCCAATAACAATAGTATGTTGCTGAAAATCAGGTCGATGGTAGGATTAATTCCTCTTTTTGCAGTGGAGGTTCTTACCCCCGAAATGTTGGAGAAACTACCCGATTTCCGTCGTAGAGTAGAATGGGTATTGAATAACCGTCCCGATTTGGCAGGTTTGATTTCACGATGGTACGAGTCAGGTAAAGGTGAAAACCGTTTACTGGCTATCTTGCGTGGACATCGGATGAAAATGATTATGAAGCGAATGTTTGATGAAAGCGAGTTTCTATCTGATTTTGGTATTCGTTCACTTTCCAAGTTTCATAAAGATAATCCTTATCAGTTCAGAGTAAACGGCGATGTGCTTCGGGTAGATTATACCCCTGCTGAATCAACGGGTAGTATGTTTGGGGGTAATTCAAACTGGCGTGGACCAATTTGGTTTCCCATGAATTTCTTATTGATTGACTCACTACTGAAATTCCAAGCCTATTATGGCAATGACTACGAAGTGGAATATCCTACGGATTCGGGCAATATGGTGAGCATTAAAGATGCCGCTATCAGTATTTCCGAACGTCTTATCAAATTATTTACCGAAGACGAAAAAGGAAGGAGACCGATGTACGAAAAATATGAGAAACTGCAGTCTGACCCCAATTTCAAAGAGCTATTCTTATTCAATGAATACTTTGACGGTGATACAGGCAAGGGACTCGGAGCAGGACATCAAACTGGTTGGACGGGATTAATTGCGGAATTAATTTTATCCGTTTCAAGAGAGAAAAACCAGTAACACGATTCTATCTTTTGCAATAAGAATACTGTTAATTAATTGATTATCAGTATTCTTATCATTTTATAGAATTTAGATATTCTTAGTGCTTCAGTCAAAATAATCGATTGCACACACCATGAAAAATACTAAGGATTTTTCCGAATGGCAACCAAACGCCAAATGATAGTATCCTTATCTTTAATTTGAAAATTGGTTGGAACATCTGTAAAAGAATTAAACTTTCTTGATGGGGGAGTTTTGCTCTTAACTCTACCACTTGGTGCCACCACATAATATTGCCATATCAAATTTACATCATTACCAAATGTTCCATCTAATGTGTAAATTCCAGGACTGATTGGATTATTACCCAGCGAATTTCCATCAACACTATCTGTAAAACTTCCATTCCCATTATAATCATATCTTCCTCCAAAATTATGACTTACTGATTGCAATAATGGTCCTGCTTGGGGGGAATAGTCAAAACCTCCTATTTCGGTTATTGGGTGTTGAGCGATGTACGCATCCATTACATCTTTAACAGTGAGTCCTCCCCCTTTATCATCTAATTCAACAGGGGTGTTCAAATAAACTCCGACAACCCTCAATTTTACCTTAATTAATGTCATTTTTTTAATTAGTTAGATTGTGAAAAATAATTATCTGTAATGACAACAAACGTAAGTGAATTTTAAATGCGGAAAAATGTTTTCTTATTATATGGTATCATTATTGATTTAACGGTATTATTTACAAAAAAGTCTCGAAAAATCAGTTGATTCTTCGAGACTTTCACTTGGTTTCTCAGTCTGTGTAATAATCAGTCTGGCAAATTATAGAACTTCTTTACCGCTTCGTAATTGCTATAATCAACAGCTGCTTGTCTGGCTCCTGTTCCACCTGGAATAATAACATAACGCCAAGGATAAGTAGCATTGAAAGTAGAGACGATATTAACAGCACCGATGCTCATATAATAATACATAGAGGCATTTGTGGGATTATTAACGTAATTCCCTTCGTAAACCGAAGAACCAAATCTGAAATACGCCTTTACAAACCCTTTATCCAGTATATCTTGCGTAATTTTTGGTGCCGTAATTCTACCATTCCAATTAGTTCCCGAACCTGTAAACGTAACGGTTGCCCAATCTGAATAAATAACATTGGCTGTTCCCGTTGCTCCTACGGGTCCAGTAGCACCCGTTGCCCCAGTAGCACCTGTTGCTCCCGCTGTACCGTTGGCACCAGCGGGTCCTGCTGGTCCAATATCACCTTTTTCTCCTTTACAAGCCTCTAAAAACATTACTGATGCCACCAGTAGCATCATTCCTAAAAGATTTTTTACAGTTCTCATTTCATTAAGCATTTATACGGTTTATCTATTTGTGTTTAAATTATAGAACAAATGAAAATGGTTTAAACACAAAACGAAAGCCATATTGAGTATTCGGTTCTATTATTGAGTTTATGGTGTTTTTAGTGTGAGTAAAAGTTAAAAACAATCACAAATCGTTGGAATACAATACTGTACAGAAACGCAAAGTAAATAAACTACCAATTACTTATTTACTACAATCAGGTGAAGAAGGAGACAAATTAGGAGTTACGGCTATTCTAAAATTAGAGGTTTTAGAAGCTACCCCATCACCATCTTTCAAAATCCGAGATTTACCCACGGGAAAGAGCGTTCCAGAGGGGTCAACCTTATCTTTTATTAGAATGGTAGTATAAAAATCTTTGATTCCTGTACTGGTAATTTCACCACTAAAAACACGAATCTGAGTAGCAGTTACACTTCCACTCACGTATTTGAGCTCCGCAAAAATGCTGAACTTATTTCCATTGCCTGATAAAAAACCTCCTATTCCATTGGCATTAGTACCAGCATTTTTGGTTTCAATCGTAAGAGAGCCATCATCTTTTTGATTAGAAAACCTCATGATTAAATCTGCAAATAAATCTCCCTTTTTGTAGGTATCGTCTGTACCATAAGGTGCTTCAAGCGTATGGGGATTTGAAATATATATGCCTTCAATTTTAGGCGGAATAGTTCCTTCATTAATGGGCATTCCCCTTGTTTTTAAGTCGTCAATGATGGTCTGAGGAACAATATTTTTGATTTGAGTAGAAAATCCAACATTAGGGTCAACGGTCTCTTTTTTGCCACACGCCATTGCTGCAACCCACAGCCCGACGATAAGTACATTTTTGATTAGCTTTTCCATGATTTCACATTTTTAAGTTTACGAATGAGGTTTAGATACCCCTATCGATATAAAACTAATCTAATGCCTTAGAAGAAGAGACAGGTTTTTATTCATCGGTATCATTTTCGAGCTATCGGTGTTTTAAATGAACTTCTTTCCTAAATTTGTACTTAACATTCCATTTAGCCAATCAAACATGAAACGTAAAAACATCATTAGCCTAACCATCGGTTTTGCCTTTTTAAGTATTGCTATCACGGGTATATTACTTTACGTCAAACAGAAAGCTCACGCAGTTGAAATCACTCACACCATTTTTGGATTGATTTTCATCGGTTTTGCTATTTTCCATATTGTAAACAACTGGTCATCCATTACGGGATATTCCAAAGAGCGGAAAACGGGCAAGTTTCAGAAAGAATTCATCGTAGCAGCTTCTATTTTTGGTGTAGTACTGATAGGTGGCGTTACCGAAATTTTAGAACCCGTTGCCGAGGCAGGAAGAATTTTTGCTAAAAAAAGACAACGTCCCGAAGCCTTATCTTATGAAGAAGTAAAGACGAATCAGACTGTAAAAGGAACAGATTTGAGAATATTGGTAGAAAAAAATAAAGAAACTGAACTACCCGTTATTGCCATATGGGTGGAGGATTCAACACATAAGTTTGTTGAAAACTTATATCTGCCCGCCCGAGAAGCCCAAATGCCTAAAAGTGAAGAAGAAGCCCGAGAAGGGAAATTTGAATTTATCGATTTCAAACCTGAGTCGCTCCCCACTTGGGCAGCAAAAACGGCTTCAAAATTACCTCTTTCAGAAAAAGATACTCCGCACGAAAATTTTGTTGTCAATACTAAAACGTCAGCAAAAGGCACTTTTTATGTGTTATTAGAAGTAAAAAGCAAAGGTGAAAGTGAAATTTACGAAGCCAAAGTAAATGGAGGCGTTTCAAAATTAGCTTCTAAAAATAATACACTGATTAAGAGCGGGTTAGTAGAAGTTTTATAAGATTAATTGTTAGGTATTATGTACCAAGTAAACACGGCTTTAACGCTAAATACTTGATATATAGTACCTGATACTCACTACAAATTTTTACGAAATTCTACTGGCGTTTGATTGGTCAGTTTCTTGAAGTATTTTGAAAAATACGACTGGTCTGAGAAATTTAGCTGATACGCAATTTCGGAAACGCCCAAGTCAGTATGAGTGAGCAATCGCTTGATTTCCATAATCATACGGTCATTTATCAAGTCGGTAGAAGTCCTCCCTGTTACATTTTTTACAGTTTCGCTGAGGTGATTAGCCGTAATTTTCAAGAGTTCTGCATATTCCTTCACCGATAAATTCTCCTGACACTTTTCTTCAATCAGTTGCTTAAAACGTTTCACTAAAATTCGCCCTTTATTGGTTGGTTCTTCGGTGATATTTACGGGGTAGATGCGTTTACTCTGAATAAGAATTAAATCTAACAAAGCCCTAATAACCTCCTCATTATCAACCATTTTTTGTTGGTTTTCAATCATTGCTTTACTGAAAAGTTCAATAAAATTTTGCTTTTCAGATGCTGTTTCTAAACAAAGTGGCGGC
>JALONS010000006.1 GCA_025454855.1 Arcicella sp. | reverse complement strand
TTAGAAAAAACCGTCGATTGGTTTTTGAACAATCAAGAATGGTTAGATAATGTAACGAGTGGGAATTATCAGAAGTATTACGAAGGAATGTACGCAAATAGATAATAATTCGATGTTGGATATTCGATGTTGGACAAAAGTCTAAACATCGAACATCAAACGAACACAAAATATGAAAATATTAGTTGTAGGAGGCGTTGGTCAATTAGGACAGTGCATCCAAAAAGTAGCTACTCAAAGAAATATCACATCCATCTCTTTTGTTGATGAATTTGTGGGTAATATTTTGGATATGAAGGTTTTAGAAGACCTTTTCACTAAAGAAAAACCACAATATGTTATCAATTGTGCCGCTTATACTGCCGTTGATAAGGCAGAAGACGAAGTGGCATTATCTCGGAAAATTAACCGTGATGGAGCGGAGAATGTCGCAAAAATATGTGCCAAATTCGGAGCAACAATGTTACACGTTTCTACGGATTTTGTCTTTGAAGGAAATATTCCGACGCTACTTTCGGAGGAAATGCCAGCGAATCCCATTAGTATTTATGGACTCACAAAACTGGAAGGAGAAAAAGCAGTAACAGATTCATTACCAGAGCATTATATCGTCAGAACAGCTTGGTTATATTCTGAATTTGCTAATAATTTCCTGAAAACCATGATAAAATTAGGCACTGAACGGGACTCTTTGGGCATTATTGCCGACCAAATCGGTTCACCAACTTATGGAGTTGATTTGGCAGGAGCTTTGTTAGACATTATCGCTTCTGATAAAAAGGCTTATGGTATTTACCATTACAGCAACGAAGGAGCTATTTCATGGTACGATTTCGCCCAAGCAATTTTTGAGTTGGGGAATATTAGCGTTAAAGTTAAACCCTTGAAAACCATTGAGTACCCCACAAAAGCCACCAGACCAGCGTTTTCAGTAATGGATAAAAGTAAAATAAAAAATACTTTTGGCATCGAAATTCCGTACTGGAGGGATAGCTTGAAAGTGGCTCTATCATCTTTGTAACCACATAGATAAGATAGGGAAGATAGTAAAAATTAGAAGGCTTCGTAGGGTAGATTAGGTAACATATATTTTTTTGAGTCGAACGATATTTACTCATTCATTCACTCATTCACTCATTCACTCAATAAGAGATATGAAAGGAATTATTCTCGCAGGAGGCTCAGGTACACGCCTTCATCCATTAACATTAGCAGTTAGTAAACAACTTATGCCTGTTTACGACAAACCGATGATTTATTATCCCTTGTCGATTCTGATGCTGTCAGGTATCAAGGAGATTTTGATTATCTCTACGCCCCATGATTTGCCCCATTTCCAAAAACTCTTGGGTGATGGTTCGCAGGTGGGTTGTCAGTTTTCGTATGCTGAACAGCCATTGCCAAATGGACTGGCTCAGGCGTTTGTGATTGGCGAAGAATTTATCGGTGATGATAAAGTGGCTTTGGTGTTGGGTGATAACATTTTTTATGGCAGTGGTTTGAGTAAATTGCTCCAAGCCAACAACGACCCAGAAGGAGGCGTAGTGTATGCCTACCAAGTGCAAGACCCTGAACGTTACGGAGTTGTGGAATTTGACCATGACTTCAACGTGCTTTCTATCGAAGAAAAACCCACTGAACCCAAGTCTAATTATGCCGTACCGGGTTTATATTTTTATGATAATTCGGTAGTAGAAATTGCTAAAAATATTGCTCCTTCGCCCCGTGGAGAATATGAAATTACAGACGTAAATAAAGAATATTTAAAACAAGGAAAACTAAAAGTGGGTGTTTTGAACCGTGGAACGGCTTGGTTAGATACAGGTACGTTTGCTTCTTTAATGCAAGCTGGACAATTTGTACAAGTTATCGAAGAACGTCAAGGGTTGAAAGTGGGTTGTATAGAAGAGGTAGCCTACCGTATGGGCTTTATTAATGCCGACCAACTTCGTAAAGTAGCCGAACCATTGGTAAAAAGTGGTTATGGGCAGTATTTGTTAAATTTACTGAAATAAGTTCTGTAAAATTACATTTTTAGGAATAGTTAATCCTGTTTTTAAAGAAAAAGCCAAATGCTTAATTTACTAAGTATTTGGCTTTTATGTTTTTACAGCATAAATAATCGTAAAACTGCATCTATAAAAATAATTCAAAAAAACAAAACAAATGTTTTATGTATAGGTTAAGGTATTACGAATTTATTTCAACTCTACGAATCGTATAGTTTTTCATTAACCCCCAATATTACGAAATGCGGTTTAACAAGCCTTACTTATTCATTCTCTTTGTTCTTTTTTTGTTTTTTTCTGTTGAGAAAATATCCGCCCAAAAACCTAATGTTCCACTTCCCCCTCCCGCTACTTACAATGTAGTTGAGGTACATTCTATTAGTGACTTACCCAAACCAGTCAATGGTGAAATAACCCTTAATAGTACCAAAATTTATATATTTTCTGGTTTTATAGATATTTCCCCTAATGCTATTAATACTAATGGGGCTGGTCTTAGAGGAAACGACCCCGCCAAAGATGGTATTATGTCTTCGGTAAAAGGAGCGGTCTTGAATAGTACCGACGTGGATGTTTATATGGAAAAATTAGCTATCATTCCTCTTTCTCCACTTACCAAAGGTTATAATTTTATTGATAATACCAGTACAAAGTTTTGTAACTTGTTGGCTGGCAACTCAGTAATTGAGTTCCCTAAATTACCCAGTGCAGGCGTTGGTACTATCTTCGGCTTTAATTCAGTTTATATAACAGGAAATTATTGGAAATGCCGTGATGGACTTAAATTAAATGGAACAACTGGTAAATTTTGTTCCTCTTTCAATTATGTAACTAATATTTCAGCGGGGTCAGCTCTTGAGTTTCTTAGTAATTTTAGTGCTAATGACATTGATTTATCCAATAATTATTTTGTCTTTTCGGGACAAACAGCCGTGAAAATGAACGAAGGAGCAACGGTAGATCAAGCCAGAATGTCAGGAAATTTATTCAGAGGTGTAGGGACTCCTCTGAGTGGATTCGACTCGCATACCCCCGGTTGGCAGATGAGGCAAAATGGTGCAGCCGTTCCCGATACTAAGCCCTACGGATTTATATACATGAATGATAACTATAAAATTACAAAGTTTATTTCGCCAACACTTTATACTAAGATAAGTGGTAAAACGAATACCGTAAAAGCAAATTCTTTTATTGCAAGTGATAATCGATTTACCTATACAGGCAAACGTACCTTAACGGCAAAAATTTACGTAAATGTTGGAGCAACTCCTTCAGAAGGAAGTTCAAATTTTTCGATTGCAGTCCTGAAAAATGGTTTAGAACAAGTAGCACCTCATGCCACAAAAGCCACTGATTCTAAAACAGATAGCTTTCAAATTATATTAGAAACGGAAGTGGACTTGAATACAGGAGATTACATAGAAGTTTTCATTAAGAATAATCTTACAACAAGTTCTATCTTGGTGAATGATTTACAATTCAGAGTAAGTGAATAGTAATCTAATCATTTAACGAAAACAAAATCCCTATCAAATTAATTTGGTAGGGATTTTTCAAACTATGCTTTTCTAACAAATTCAGATTTTAAGCCCATTGAGCCAAATCCATCTATTTTGCAATCAATATTGTGGGCACCGTCGGTCAAACGTATATTTTTCACTTTCGTTCCTGCCTTTATTGGTTTAGGGGCACCTTTAACAGGTAAGTCTTTTATTACTATTACCGTATCACCATTTTGTAATTCATTCCCATTTGAATCTATCACTTTTTTATCCGAAAAATCATCTCCAGTATTTTCAACTTCTTCAAGAGTCCATTCATGAAAACATTCTGGACAAATTAAAAGATTATCACTCGGATAAGTATATTCACAATTACATTTGGGACAAGGAGGAAATTCTGACATGATTTAAGTTTAAGTTATATAAATTTTTCAAAAGATAGTTCAGACAATATTGGTGAATATTTTACACTAATAATCCTAAAATCAACCCTCCTAAAAAGATAAAAAAGGTGGGAATTTTAGTAAATTGTATCAGTAATAACGTAATACAAACGGTAGTAAGTCCCAAATAATCAACCCGTTGAACCATCGGGACTAAAAAAGTGAACGCTGCCGAAAGCGTCAATCCAATAGAGGTGGCATTGATACCGTCTAAAGAAGCACGGATACCCCTATACTGCTTGAGTTGCCCCCAGATTCTATAAACAAAGAATATCAAGAAAGTACCAGGCAAAAAGATACCTGCCGCCCCTACAGCACTACCCAAAAGTTGTTCATAGAACGTTCCATTTTTCATCACCAAAACTCCTAAATAAGACGTAAGGGCAAATACTGGACCGGGTAACGCCTGCGAAAGAGCCATTCCCGTTAGGAAATCATCACTCCGAATTAAGTTCTTAAACTCTACAAATTCAGTATAGAGCATGGGAGCTAATACTTGTCCTCCACCAAAAACAAGACTACCGTTACGGTAAAAATTCTCGAATAAACGGAATGGCTCGTAGTCAGTGAAATGCCCTAAAACAGCTAAAAACAGTAAAAATCCCCAAAACAAATTGAAATTTGCCCAAGGAATTACCATTTTGTGTTTGGTTTGTTTGGGGTAGTCTTTGTAGTTAAATGAAGTAAATGTTCCGCCAATAATCAAAGCGATTGGACACACCCACGGCGACTGAAAATAAAAAGCAAAAGCAGCCGAAAGAAGCATGAGAATAATACCCGTAGCATTTTTGATAACTTTTTGCCCCAGAATAAAACCAGCGTGAATGATAAAGGCTACTCCAATCGGTTGAATAAAACGAATCAAGTCTCTATTTTGGAGATAAGTCATGCCAAAAGCCGCTGCCGTCATGATGGCTACGGCAGGGCTAATCCATACAAATAAAGTGATGTAAGCTAAATTAGGACCTCCAATTTTATAACCCAAAGCCGTGATAGTTTGAGTAGAGGTAGGTCCAGGTAAAATGGCACAAAGGGCTTGTAACTCTAATAACTCGGCTTCGGTCAGGTATTTTCTTTTCTTCACGAAGTGGTCTATAAACATAGCCAAATGCACTTGCGGACCTCCGAAAGAGGTACACGCAAGTATCAGAACGTCTTTCAAGAAAATGAGTCGCCTGATTTTTTTCATTTTTTCAAACCTAACTCAATCAATCGCTCATTCAAAAATTCCCCTGCAGTCATGTTCACGTACATTTTAGGATGTTGAGCATCTACGCAAGACTCTAAACAAGTTAAGTCCATTTCTGAGCGAGGGTGCATAAAGAAAGGAATTGAAAAACGGGAAGTTCCCAATTTCTCTTTCGGAGGATTCACCACTCGGTGTATCGTTGATTTCAATTTATGATTGGTGAGTCGGTCGAGCATATCACCAACGTTTACCACCACGTAGTCGGGCAATGAAGTAATGGGTATCCATTTTCCGTCGGTTCTTAATACCTCTAATCCTTCGGCAGAAGCCCCCATCAGCAATGTAATGAGATTAATATCTCCATGAGCGGCGGCTCGCACAGCTCCTTCGGGTAAATCTTCTGGATTAGGAATAGGGAAATAATGAATAGCCCTCAAAATTGAATTTCCGTGTTTTACCTTATCTTCAAAATAATCTTCGGGTAGTGTCAAATACAGAGCGATGGCTCGCAATAAAGTTTTGCCAGCTTTTTCCAAAGTTCGGTACGTATGCAAAGTATCTTCCTCAAATTCAGGCAATTCACTCGGGAAAACGTTATCGGGATATTCCTCCCAAATAGGGTCTCCGTCATCTACTTTGGGTTGTCCTACGTGGTAAAATTCTTTCAAATCGGCTACCTTGAATCCCTTTGCAGTTTCTTTACCTTTACCAATGTAACCCCGTTGTCCTGCGATGCC
Organism: Arcicella sp.; assembly: GCA_025454855.1. Classification (GTDB taxonomy): domain Bacteria; phylum Bacteroidota; class Bacteroidia; order Cytophagales; family Spirosomataceae; genus Arcicella. The sequence continues at coordinate 31,889 of JALONS010000006.1, read as the reverse complement.
TTCAATCGCATATTTTTGTTTTAGTTCATCAGAAGAATAGAAGAACTTTTGAACTGTATCATACAACTTTGCTGTATGTTCATCAGAAAGCCCATGATTTTTAATGGCCACGAAGCCTATGTTATTGAAAGCTGTACCTAAGTCTTGTACAAATTTGGCTTTACTATCGGCATCACCAGACGTAAAGTTTGCTAAATCTAATTGTGGAATTGTGTCGAGAAGTGTCATTGGTTGTTAGTTTACTGGTGTATTAGTTACTGGTATATTCGTTACTGGTTATTAAAAATTAGTATTAGAATCAACTAATACACCAGTAACTAATAACCAGTAACAGACCCCTATTTCAACGCATTTTCGTAATTTTTATGTACTGCCTCCCAGTTTACTACATTCCAGAAAGCATTGATATAATCCGCTCGTTTATTTTGATATTTTAAGTAATAAGCGTGTTCCCAAACATCTAATGCCAAAACGGGTGTGCCTTTTTTATCAGCTACGTCCATCAGTGGATTGTCTTGATTAGGTGTTGAAGAAATCACCAGTTTCTTATCTTGAACAATCAACCAAACCCAGCCCGAACCAAAACGTCCAGTACCTGCTTTCGCAAATTCTTCTTTGAATTTATCAAAAGAACCAAATGTTTTTGTGATTTCATCAGCTAAAGCACCTTTGAGTGTACCTCCACCTTTGGGAGACATCACATTCCAGAAAAATGTATGATTCCAGTGTCCTCCTGCATTGTTACGCACAGCGGCTGGTTGTTTTCCTGCATCTTTCAGTAAATCCCAAAGCGTCATTTTTTCCATGGGTGTTCCCGTAACCGCTTTATTCAAATTATCTACGTATGCTTTATGATGACGACCATGATGAATTTCCATCGTCATTTTATCAATATTAGGTTCTAAACTTTCAGGGGCATACGGTAATGCTGCCAACGAAAAAGGGGCAGTTTCAAAGGTAGTTTGCTCTAATGATAATTTGGGTAATTTATTGTTGTAGCTGTTTCTGAATGAGAAACTAAATGAATTAAACCCTGACAAAGCAAAAGCGGATGCCAAAGTGGTTTGAAGAAAGTTTTTACGATTCATGGATTTTGTATCAGAGTTTTGGCGGTAAGCCTATACCCATTTAAAATTGTTCTCTACTTATTTAATCGGTTGTGGTTTATTGGTATCACTATTAACAATTCTCATGGTATGGTGAACGGTTTCATCGGGGCGAATAGTAGGCATTCTGAGTATTTCAACCAAATTGGGTTTCACAATCACAAGATTATCAATATTTTCATCATTAGGTCTGGCGGGTTCATCGCCCTTAATGCCTCTTTTTGATAATTCAGAAGTAAAAGGAATCCCCGTCTCCATTTTTATAATTTTGTTTTTTTCTTGATAATTTTTCAAAAAATCTAACATAATAGGGGATTTCAGTTCTTCCAAGGTATTAGGCTGAGCTTCATTTTGGGTGTAGGCAGTTAAGCCACAATAACATAGTAATAAGGTACAGATGAGCTTTTTCATATTTTAAAATTGTTTAGTAAATATTCTTTTTCAATTCTTCCAATAATTCACCTCTGGCTTGATAACTTATAGAAAGGATAGAATTATTTATCTTACCAATCACAATCTGCTTTCTAATCCAATCTTCTAATTGTTTATTGGTGAAAATGGTGGTGTAATTAGTTCCGTCGAAAGCAATTAATTTGGTATGTTCTGCTTGTAAATTTCTTTCGTTTACCACGTAACTTTTTTCAAATACTTGAACTTTCCCGCCCACAATTTGCCTCACAAATTCATCATTGATAGCATAAAATTCTACGGTACTACCATCGTTTTCATTGGTCAGCGACATCTGTAAAATTTCTTTAAAATCAATTTTTCGAGATTTTGCTTGCATCGTTGATTCAAAAATGACCGTTTCAGCAAAATTATTGAACTTAAAACGTCCTTCTATCATCTCGCCAGTTCTCAAAGTAGCTACGCCATCATGAAATTGATAATTAACTAAACCACTTCTTAAATTAAACACAACTTCGTGCTGACAACCTGGATTAGCACAAGCTGCCACCACCGATTTGTTGGCAGTAGAATCTTGCTGTGCTTCAACTCTGAGAGCTATAATGACAAAAAAAAATACTAAGGAAATCTTTTTATAATTCATAAAATAACTTCTTAGAGTAGTGTATGCTAAATATTGGACATTCTTTATTCATGATGATAAAACCTGTGTTAAACCTTCTCTAATATCTTCCATTTCACTCACCGACATAGACCCTATTTTCTTGACAAATCTATCTTGTGAGACACTTCTAATTTGGAAACAGTCTGCCGCAGACTCTTTAGTCAAGCCATTTTGTGGATTAGGCGGTATCCTTATCATCCAACTCGCTATTTCGTATCTGTCTTTCCAATCAGTAATCGGAACAATTATTTTAAGTGGGAGTTTACCTAAACTATTGTTATTAACGATTATTACAGGTCTTACTTTTTGTATTTCTGCCCCCCGAGTTGGGTCTAAATCTACAAGCCAAATATCACCTTGTTTCATAAAAATCTTCAAAATCTAATGATACAAATGCGGTTAGTTCTTTATCATTTACATAATCATCGTATAGGGCTTCAGCGGCTATCATGAGATGTCGATTTCTTTCTTCCGATTTGATAGCTTTTAAAGTTTGTTCAACCACAAAAAACTTTTTCTCTAATGGAAGTTTGTATATTTCTTGAATCAATTGTGCTGTCTGCGTCATTTTATTTTTTATTTACTCATAAACAATTCGACTAACAATACTTCGTCCTAAGGTTATTTCATCAGCGTATTCTAAATCTCCACCAATGGGTATGCCCCGAGCAATCGTAGTAATTTTTACATTCAAAGGTTTTAGTCGCTTGGTCAAATAAAACGCTGTAGTGTCTCCCTCCATGGTGGGACTCAGCCCTAAAATCACTTCTTTTATTGGTAATTCTGTATCTTGCTTTTCAGTAATTCTTTTTAAAAGAGACTCAATTTTCAAGTCGCTCGGTCCGATACCTTCCAAAGGCGAAATGATACCTCCAAGAACGTGATACAAGCCCCGATATTGTGAAGTATTCTCAATGGCTAAAACATCACGAGTATCTTCTACTACACAAATTACCGACTCGTCTCTTTTGGGATTAGCACAAATCTGACACAGGGCTTCATCCGAAATATTATGACATTGTTTGCAATACTGTGTTTTGGTACGCATCGCAATAATTGCCTCTGATAATTGAAGCGTTTGGCGTTCGTCACGCTTTAATAAATGCAATGCCATTCTAAGAGCCGTTTTTTTCCCGATACCTGGCAACTTAGCTATTTCTTCTACGGCACTTTCTATAAGTTTTGATGGATAATTCATTATTTAGGGATTAGGGGATGGCGATTAGGCATTAGAGGGATTTATTGGCTTTTCTACTAAAACCTAATTTAGTTACTAATCTCTATTACACTACTTCCGCTCCAATTCCTCTACGGCAAATGTCATTTCGCATGGGGGCGAGTTCCTCAAATGTTCCTTTTTTCACAGAACATTTACCTTTATAGTGAATCAATAGAGTACACTGTTCGGCTTGTTCGGGTGTGTGTCCACACACTTCCATTAGTGTATCTATCACAAAATCAAATGTATTTACTTCGTCATTAAACACCATGAGGTCGTATTGATCTACATCAATTACTTCGTCAAGTACCTCTACGTCTTCTTCAAATTGTTCAAAAGGTCGCATCTATGATTTGTTGTGAATGTTAGGTTTATCATCTTTTCAGTAACATAATACTGATAAATTGATGATTATGAAAAATATAAGTACTTTATGGTAGCAAATTTAACAAAATTTCTCAATTTTGGTAATTCGTTTTTAGTTATTAGTTGTCAGTTACTGACATTTATTTGATGAATGGAGTAACTACCATTTTTGAAATACCACATAAATAAACTTCTTAACATTAACCATCACTTCATGACTACAGGTTTAGCTTTCGGAATTTTGGCTGTTTACTTTTTGATGCTCATTATTGTGGCTCATTATACCTCTAAAGGAGCAGACACTAATACTTTTTTTACTGCCAACAAACAGTCGCCGTGGTGGTTAGTAGCTATCGGTATGATTGGAACATCCATTTCGGGGGTTACGTTCATTTCTGTACCGGGGGCTGTTGGGGTTGATAAATTATCCTACTATCAGATTATTCTCGGAAATTTGGTTGGGTATTTTGTGATTGCTACGGTGTTGCTACCCCTGTATTATCGTTTGAACCTGATTTCTATTTATACCTACTTAGAGAAACGTTTGGGTCATTGGTCTTATAAAACGGGGTCATCATTCTTCTTGCTGGCTCGTACATTAGGCTCGGCGGCTCGTTTATTCTTAGCCGTTCAAGTGCTTCAATTAGCCATTTTTGATTCGTGGGGCGTACCATTTTGGATTTCTTCGTTAGTAACTATCTCTTTGATTTGGGTTTATACTTATCGGGGAGGTGTAAAAACGATTATTGTTACGGATACCTTACAAACCTTTTTCTTATTGACGGCTTTGGTTTTAACCATTATCCTGATAGCCAATAAATTAGATTTAGGCTTTTCTGGCATTGTTTCTACCATCAAAGCCAGTGATTATTCGCAGATGTTTTTCTTTGAAGATTTCTCTTACAAACATCATTTTGTGAAAGATTTCGTAGCAGGGATTTTTATTTCTATCGTAATGACGGGTCTCGACCAAGATTTAATGCAAAAAAATCTTACCTGTAAAAACATCGGTGAGGCACAAAAAAATATGTTTTGGTTTTGCTGCACTTTTGCCGTTACTACGTTGATGTTCATCGGCTTGGGAGCATTATTATATATTTATGCCAACAAAATTGGGTTTGAGATTCCCGCCCGTACTGATTTATTATACCCTAAATTAGCCCTAAGTGGCGAGTTTGGTTTATTGGCTGCCGTTACTTTTTTATTGGGTATTACCGCTGCCACGTATGCCAGTTCAGACTCAGCCCTCACAGCTCTGACTACCGCTTTTTGCATTGATTTTATGCAAATTGAAAAATACGAAGAATCTCAGAAAACAAAAATCAAGCATTATGTTCACATTGGTTTTTCGGCTTTGTTTTTTGTTATCATTCTTATTTTCCATGCTTTGAGTAGTGACTCTATTATTTCTACGGTATTTAACATAGCTGGTTACACATATGGACCTTTACTGGGGTTATTTGCTTTTGGGCTTTTCACTAAAGAACCCGTTAAAGATTCGCTCGTACCTGTGGTATGTGTCATCGCTCCTATTCTAACGTATATTATTGATGTAAACTCAAAAGAATGGTTGAATGGCTATCAATTTGGTTTCGAGAAATTATTGGTAAACGGAGCGATTACTTTTTTGGGCTTAGCTTTATTAAGTAAAAAATCTTAGAATACGTTTTTTGCACGATTTTTGTCTTAACACGGTTGAACTCTCACACACACTATGAAAGTAAAACCACTACCAATAAAAATACATTTTTTTGTATGTTTAACCTTTCTCCTTTACGCAGGGTGTAAGGAAAATACCCCTGTGTCTAAACCTGAATTTCCTCCGCTCAGTTTTGAAAACCCTGATGCCAACGGAGGGGCTTGGAAAACGGTTATTATAACATCGCCCGAGGATTTCAAGATAGAAACACCCGCCAGTACCGATGCCGACGAATATCAAAAAGAATTAATACAAACAAAAAACGCCGTTAGTCAGAGAACTTATGCTCAAGAAGTTGCCATCAATTATTGGGCTTCGGGAGGAGTACTTCGTTGGAATCAAATTGCCCGAGAGTTGGTCGCTAAATATAATCATCCTCCCAAAGAAGGTGAACCGCTTGACCCCATGAAACCGATGGCATCTCCGCCTTTTGCCGCCCGAGCGTATGCTCTCCTGAGTGTAGCTCAGTACGATGCGTTGGTTACAGCGTGGCAGTATAAGTATAAATATATGCGGTTGAGTCCGTCGCATAGTGGCGTTAAAAGTTTTCTTCCTTCTACTGAACTTCCCTCCTATCCTTCCGAAGATGCCGTTGTTGCGGCAGTATCTTATAAGGTATTGAGTAAATTATTTCCTGCTGAAAATGACTATCTCTATAATAAAGCACTCGAACACGGTAATACTCGGCTTTGGGCAGGGGCAAACGTAAAAAGTGATATTATGGCGGGTGGTATTTTAGGTGAACAGGTTGCGGAAAAGATAATTGCCTACGCTTTAAGTGATAACTTTGATAATGCCAAAGACGATAGACAAACATGGAAAGCCAAAGCTCAGAAAGTTAAAGATGCTTGGGTGAGTCAAGATGACCCCAAACACGCTCCGTTACTCCCATTGATGGGTTTAGTACGAACTTGGTTCGATAAAGAACAAGTATTAGGAAATCCTCAACCACCCGCTCCACCTACTTTAAAAAGCGACGAATTTAAACAAGATATAGATTCTGTAAAAAAAATTGGGGATACTCGCACCGAAGAGCAAAAACGCATTGCGGAGTTTTGGTCGGATGGTGTAGGAACGTTTACGCCTCCAGGGCATTGGAATAAAATTGCAGAAGAACTCATTAGAAATCAACACTTTACCGAATTGAGAATTGCCAAAATTCTGCAACAACTCAACCGTGCAGAAGAAGATGCCGCCATTGCTTGTTGGGCAACGAAGTATAAGTATTTCTTTCCCCGCCCTACTCAGGTTGATAAAAACATCAAAAATTCACTAAACGTACCTAATTTTCCTTCTTATACATCAGGACATTCTACGTTTTCGGCGGCAGCAGCTTTGGTACTTGGACATTATTTTCCGAAAGATTCCGTTCGATTGAAAAAAATGGCAAATGAAGCAGGAATGTCCAGAATCTACGGCGGTATTCATTATTTCTGCGATAATGAAGGTGGAAAAATGTGCGGTGAGAAAATAGGAAAATTAGCCATTGATTGGGGCAAATAATCATCAGTAGGTCTGTTATTCGGAATTAATAATTATGCGAAAAGTCGCCGTCGGGGTATATAAACAAACCCTAACGGCGGCTTTTCGCCCCGTCTGCGGTTTTACACCCAATAGTTTATCCTTCCGCAACTACTTAATTATCAAATCTTTCTCAAAAATTTGCAAAAACGCCATTTGTCATATATATTTATGCCAAATTGTAAAAATAGTTAAATATGAGACAGCCCATTGTATTAACACGCCTAAAAAATCCATTGGATTTAATCGAGCTTTCACGCAGAGGAGTCAATAAAGCGGCAGTAGATTTGGTAGCCCAAAAACTAAGCCTAACCGACCGTGAAATTGCCAGAATTTTGAATATTTCGGAAAGAACTTTTCATCGTTATACTACTGATACACAATTAGATACATCAAGTACTGAACGACTTCTAAAACTCATGCTTTTGTATCAGCACGGAGAGGAAGTCTTTTCTAATTTAGAAGATTTTAAACCTTGGATGCGACAATCTATGCGGGTCTTTGGCGATAAAACAGCCTTAGATTTGTTAGATACCATCACAGGATTTGAATTAGTAGATAATGTACTGAGTAGAATTGAATTTGGGACGTATTCGTAATCAATTATTGAATTGTTGAAAATTTCATCTTATCATTTTTTACATTTCAACCATTCAATAAATCTCATTTTGACCAACGTATGAAGTTATATCGCTTACAGTCAGCTCGTTATGGTTTGCCCAACGACTTTTTATCAGGTAAAGGGGCTGAACTTACGGGTGGACGGTGGAATCCCGTTGGAATGCCCGTTGTATATACTTCCCGAACGGTTGAGTTAGCTTCTTTAGAATATTTGGTTCATTATTTTGAGGGATTTCCTAACAGTAAACTCCCTGATTTATTGGTTGGTACTATTGAAATCAACGAAAGTGACATATTAACCATTGAAGCCGAGATGCTACCCAAAAACTGGCGAAACTCTCCTGCTCCTACCTCATTACAGAAAGTTAGTAAAGAGTGGTTTCATAACAAGAAGTTTTTAGCCCTTCAACTACCAACGGCGGTACATTCAGCCCAAACGGAGTTATCTTTCAATGTACTTTTAAATCCCTTGCATGAAGCCATGAATCTGGGAGTACTTACTAAAATAGAATCTTTCTATTTTGATAGCCGCTACCAAAAACCGCAAATTCAAGGGCATCAAATGAGTGATTTGATTGAGGATATTTTGGGTACTCATTAAAGTAAAAAGGCTCAAAATGAAATTTTTGAGCCTTTTTACTTTATATCACTACTGTATTTTACAAATTATAATGCGACCGAATGACTCCTTTATAACCATGCTGAGATAACCAATTTAATTTTTCATTAGCCGCCTCTTTGGTATAAAACTCACCGAACATGAGTCGTAATATTTTCCCTGAATCTTTCGCTCCTACCTGTACATAAATCTCTTCTTTTTTGATACCCATTTTCACCAACTCATCGTATAAATCTTGTACCATATTCAGGCTTGAAAGGGCTGTTACTTGTACCCCAAATCCTTTTGGATTTTTCTCTACCCCGTTAATATCATAAGTATGATTAATAGAAAAAGGCTCGGCAGGTGCAGTTTTGGTTGCTGGCGTACTGGTAGGTTTATTTTCCTTCGCTTCTTCTTTCGCACTCACTTCTCTTCCTTTTGACAATAAATTATCTAACGCTTTATCAATCGTTTTCTCGGGAGTCGGCTGTGATACCACCTCCAATCTTACTTTTGCTTTCCCACTCGCCATCATACCCAATTTCGAGGCAGCTTCTTTCGATAAATTAATAATTTTGCCCTCCTCTTCACACTTGCAGTAATCATTAATGCGCACTTGTACTGTAAGATTATTCTCTAAATTAGTTACTTTCACTAAAGTATTAAGCGGGTATTTAGAATGTGATGCCGTTAATTGAGAATCATCGTATTTTTCTCCAAAAGAAGTTAATTTTCCTTTGAGATTAGCCGCATAGTATCGAGCTGTGCCTTCTTCGATACTAACGCCTTTGCCTACTGGTCCTATTTGGCTGGCAACTGCCTGCGTGATAGTCCATAAAACAATTAATGCGGATGCGATAATCTTTTCCATGATGGTATGGTTTAATCTTTGTAATGGGGTTATTTTATTAAGTCAGAATAGATAGTGCCATTATTTCAAAATTTATTTATATTATTGTAAGGAAATTTCTCATAAAAAGGCTAATACTGCAAATCTAAGCACTTTTTATAATATTCAAAATAAGTTTATCAATTTGCGTGCCAATTTTTATGAACGAATAAAAAACAGTTTGTATTAAACGATTAAATAACTCATTAGGCAGGATAAAGATGTCTTTCTTCTGATGAAATCTTAACTTGAACGGCTCTGGAAAATAAGTCCGTTCGCCAACATACATTTTTATGAACAACATCCCTCAAACTATTCAAGGACAACAACGAGTAATTATTGAAAATGTAAAACCGCAGTTAGATGCTGGAAGATTTGCGGTAAAAGCCTTTACCAACGATTTGATTAAAGTAGAAGCGGATATTTTCTTGGATGGACACGACCTCCTTTCAACCAATCTATTATATAAATTTTCAAAAGACAAAGATTGGACGAGCGTCCCCATGAATTTTGTGGGTAATGACCATTATGAAGCCTACTTTACTGTAACTGAAAATGGTTTTTATACTTATACGATTGAAGCATGGGTGGACCATTCTGCCTCGTGGGAACACGAAATAGAAATGAAAATCAAAGACGGACAGCACGTTAATGTGGAACTTTTAGTAGGGGCAAATATCTTAGACAAAATGTCCAAAATAGCTACGAAAGAAGACAAAGCAGAGTTAAAATCCTATGCTAAACTTTTCCGTGACACCAAGCATTATGAGGAAGCCGTTGCGTTTACAAGTAGCCCACAAATGCACAACTGGATTAAGCAGTATCCTGATAAACAACACGTTAGCATTCATCCTGAATTGAAACTATGGGTTGATAGAGAAAAAGCCGCTTTTTCTTCTTGGTATTCTATGTTTCCACGTTCGGCTTCCAACGACCGTAATCGTCCGCACGGAAACTTTAAAGATGTTGAAGTAAATGTACTCCCTCGGATGAAGTCTTTGGGCTTTGATGTCTTGTATATTCCTCCGATTCATCCCATCGGAAAACAATTCAGAAAAGGTAAAAATAATTCGACCACTTGCCAAGAAGGTGAACCTGGTGTACCCTACGGCATTGGTTCGGAAGAGGGTGGACATACTGCCATTCATAAAGAATTAGGAACGTTAGAAGACCTCAAATCCTTGATAAGTGCTTGTCAATCAATGGGTATTGAGTTAGCCATGGATTTAGCGATTCAATGTTCACCCGACCACCCTTGGGCGAAAGAACATCCAGAATGGTTTAAAATTCGCCCCGATGGCACGATTCAATACGCTGAAAATCCTCCAAAAAAATACCAAGATATTTATCCCATCAATTTTGAGTCTGATAACTGGCAAGGGCTTTGGCTGGAACTAAAAGAGGTTATCATGACATGGGCATCGTGGGGAGTTCGCATCATTCGGGTGGATAATCCTCATACCAAAGCATTCGGTTTTTGGGAGTGGGTTATTGCGGAAGTTCAAAGCCAATATCCCGATATGATTTTCTTGGCAGAAGCATTCACAAAGCCAAGAGTAATGGAACAATTAGCGAAATTAGGCTATGCTCAGTCATACACCTACTACACGTGGCGAAATACCAAAGCAGAGTTAATAGAATACATGAACGAGCTAACCAAAACCGAACGGTCATTGTATATGCGACCCAATTTTTGGCCCAATACGCATGATATTTTGCCTTACTGTTTACAAGGTGGACTTGAACCAATGTTCTTGATTCGGTATTTTATGGCAGCAACGTTATCGGCTAATTACGGAATATTTGGACCCGTCTATGAATACATGGTGAACGAAGCCAATCCAGGAAAAGAAGAATACAAAAACTCAGAAAAGTACGAAATTAGGCAATGGGATTGGAAAATGGAGAATAAATTGACTCATGTTATTCGTATGACCAACAAAGCGAGAATGGAAAATACTGCCTTACAACGTACCAATAACATTACATTTTGTGACATTGCCAATGACAATATTTTAGCGTATCTGAAAACGGCTTGGAATGGAAATCGCATTTTAGCCATCGTCAATTTAGATGCTTATAATTCACAAGGTGGTTATGTTCGTGTACCCTTAAATTTAATTGGTAAACATCCCGACGAAGAATACATCGTTCACGATTTATTGACGGGAGCCAAATATTTCTGGCGTGGCGAGTTTAACCCAGTTGAATTGAACCCTCAACTAATGCCTATGCACTTGTTTAGGATTGAAGATTTGTAGGGAAATTTTCGTATTTTTGTTAAGTTTCAATCATCAAAAATCATGGGATATAGCAATTATAAGAAAATAAAAACAGTCGTTAAAAAATTTAACCTGAGTACAAAATGGGTTTCGTTATTTGACAGTGTTCAAACCGTTGAGCCAAGTCCTTGGCTTATTGAAACCCTTAAAATGGCGACCTATTTTCCTTTAATGAATGAAAAAACAAAGGCAGAAAGGGTTGTTTCGCCTATTTTATTAGAAGTTAGTAAAGATTATAAAAATGAAATCACCTTTTTTTCAGGCGAAGATTTGAATGTCAGTCCAGAGAATGATTTATCAGGCGAGTGTGATTTCTTTTTTGCCCTTCATCCTCCGCAATCATTCATGGACGCTCCGATTATTTCTTTAACAGAGTCCAAAGATGAAGACATGGAATGGGGCGTTGCCCAATGTGCCGCCCAGATGTACGGAGCAAAATTATACAATGAAATTGAACACAAAGACATCGACATCATTTATGGTTGTGCGACCGACGGCGTAGAATGGCAATTCATGCGTTTTGAAAACAATACTTTTTTTGTTGATAACAAGGTTTATACTGATTTACGGGAGATTTTGGGGCTTTGGCATTTTATTATTCAATCTTATTTGGTGAAATAAATGCTATTGTTTTTCAAATACCAAACCTTTATTCTCTTCCAAAATTTCAAAAACTATTTAAAATGAGTAAAAAAGAAATACCGAAAATTGTTGCTGATGTTTTGAAAGAAATTTCGGAAATAATTAAACAATATAATTCAGAATCTTCTTTTAAATTAGTAGCTAAGTCTTCTGATGATTTTTTATTGAGAATTTACCCTAAAAACCATAAATCAATTTATTTTGAAATCCAAAGATTTAAAATCGATTATAATTATAAACGACTGTATGATCCAACAGAAGAATATACAATTTTAATAAATGGTAAGAGTAGTGATTTGATTTTTGAAGGTTATTTAGAAAAAGAAGCACACTATAATTCACTTTCAGGACATACATTACTGTTATATTTTCACCGATACTTAGAAACTTTAAGTGAAATTTGTCCTGCAATTGAGGCATCTAAAAATATAGAGTTTAATTTTTCAGAGCTTTTCGATACAGAAGAAGATGATGATGACCTACTCCCCGAACTCGACCACTACGAAACCAAAGATAAAATCCTTCCATACAGCCTAAAACAATTACAAGTACATGATTTTCAAGGCATTAAAAAAACCGGTATAGATGGAATTCCTGTGGATACGCAATGGATTTTTTTAGTGGGCGAAAATGGTTTTGGTAAAACTACTATTCTGCAAGCTATTTTTTTAGGCTTGCATGGTACATTAGATGGCAGTATAAATTTATTGGAGGATAAAAATAGTAGTATTCAAGTAGAGTATAAAAGCCTTGAAAACAGTTTAATCAATAGCGTAAGAGACAACAAGAATCCATTAACTCATTTAGCGGCTTATGGCCCTGGGCGTTTGAATGTGCAGGGCGTAAAAAGCTCAAATGAAGAAGACCAAAACAATTCCATTTCCAATAATTTATTCAATACTGAAGGTTTTTTGTTTAATATCAACTCGGAATTAGAACGGGCAGAATATAAAGATAAAAAGCGTTTCAAAATCTTAAAACAAGCTATTTGTACGCTAATTCCTCATTTATCGGACATCAAATTTAACCAAGAAACTGACCAAATTGAGTACATCGAGAAAGAACTTAATACCGAGGGCGAAACAATTACTTACAAGCCACTCCCTTTCAAAAAATTAGCATCGGGTTTCAAAAGTATCATTGCCTTAGCAGGAGATATCATCGTGAGGCTCTCCAAAAACCAACCCGAAGCCAAGAATCCTTCGCAATTGAAAGGTATTGTCATCATTGATGAAATAGATTTACATTTACATCCCAAAATGCAGCGGATATTGATTGGTAAATTCTCGGAGGTATTTCCGCAGATTCAATTTATCGTTTCTACCCATAGCCCCATTCCTTTGCTGGGTGCTGCTTCCAACAATGTCATTTTAAAAGTAAATCGCACTGAAGCAGAAGGCATCAAAATTGAAAAAGTAAATGTTGATTTAAAGAATCTTACGCCTAATTTGATTTTAACATCAGGAATCTTTGACATGGAAGAATTTATTTCTGTACAAAATAATGACATCACCGAAGTACGTACCGAAGACTCTGCCAAAGAAATGGAAGAAAATAACCGTATAAAACAGGCGTTAGAAGTATTTGAACAAAGTAATGTGTGTTTTCCAGACGAATTATTTATGCCTAAAACTACTAAATAAATCTATGATTAGCGTAAAAAAAGATTTTAATAAACCACCCCAAAAACTACTGGATTCCAAAAGAAATGAACTCATAAAAGATGCTCTCAACCTAAGGAATGAGCATAAATTCAGAAGTTCGGTTTATCGAGAAACAACAATTGAGGCATTAGAAACCCTATATCAATATAAATGTGCTTATTGTGAAGCAGATACTTCAGCGGGTGCACCTTTCCAAGTAGAACATTTTCGCCCTAAAGCCAAAGTAGAAAACATTCCAGATGATAGTGAGCATTATGGTTATTACTGGTTAGCCTATGAGTGGAGTAATTTGACACTGGGCTGTAGCCGATGCAATAACGCCAAGAAAAACCATTTTCCTATCACAGGTACACGAATAGCCGAACCACTTGCATCAGATGCAGATGGATTGCCTACGTCTGAATACTTACGATTAGACTCAGACATATTACTGGCAGAACAAGCCGTTTTACTGAATCCTGAGATAGATGAAGTAGAAAAACATTTCTACTTTTTGCCGAATGGTGAAATCAAAGAACTGAGCGAAAGAGGTAAGAAGACGATTGAAATTCTGAAACTCAATAGAACCCGACTCAAATTTTGGCGAAAAAAACTTATTGATGATTTTCTCAGTGAAATGAAAGAAACTTTGGAAGATTATATTTCTCAAAAGATTGACATTTCAACGTGTCGATATACATTCAAAAAAGTTTTTAATAAAATTGTTCAACAACAACAACCTGATAAACAATATTCTCGTTTTGGCTTTTTTATGTTTACAAAATTTGAAATATTTTTTGCTAATCAACTACAACCCAAACAACGCCAAGTGATACTGACATTTTTTGAAATGTTCAGAAATGGAACCTTGTAAACTCTCACTCCCATGCAAGCTGCTCTTTTAGCACTCTTTCAAAGAGATATTAACAAACTTTATTATGAAATAGAGTCATATATCGATGAACAAAATATGTGGTTAGTCTTAGATAAAACTCGTAATTCGGGAGGAAATCTGGCGTTACATCTGATAGGAAATTTGAATACTTACTTAGGGAAAAACCTCGGAAATACTGGATATATACGGAACAGAGAAGCGGAATTTTCAGATAAAAACATTCCCAAGGTTTTGATATTAGAAAACCTCAAAAAGACCTACGAGGTCGTTTCTGAGGTTCTTGAAAATTTGTCTGATACGCAAATGAAAGCCATTTATCCAGAAAATGTGTTAGGCTATGAAATGACCATCGAATATTTTTTGATCCATTTACATGGTCATCTCACTTATCATACTGGACAAATCAATTATCATAGACGATTCTTCCAATCAGATACACTTTAATTCTGTCCTGCCAACAAATATAAAACCGCCATTCTTACTGCAACGCCATTTTCTACTTGGTCGAGAATAATGGAATGATGAGAATCTGCCGCATCCGATGATAACTCAACTCCTCTGTTAATGGGTCCGGGGTGCATCACTACAATTTCTTTATTCAAATCATCCAGCATTTTTTTAGTGATTCCAAAATACAATGAATACTCCCGCAACGATGGAAAATATTTAATTTGCTGGCGTTCCAACTGAATTCTTAATACGTTAGCTACATCGCACCAAGCCAATGTCTTATTGACATCGTGCGATACTTTTACCCCTAAATCGGTCACGTATCTTGGTATGAGCGTAGCAGGACCACAAAGCGTTACCTCCGCTCCTTGCTTTTTTAAGGCAAAAATATTAGACAACGCCACCCTCGAATGTAATATATCACCAATAATTGCTATTTTTTTACCCGCCAAATCCCCTCCTAACTTTTCTCTCATTGAAAAGGAATCTAAAAGTGCTTGGGTGGGATGTTCATGAGTACCATCTCCTGCGTTTACGATGTTGGCAGTGATATGTCGTGAAAGAAAATGAGGAGCTCCAGGGCTGGCGTGTCGCATCACAATCATATCCACCTTCATCGCCAAAATATTATTAACAGTGTCTAAAAGGGTTTCTCCTTTTTTTACGGAACTTCCTGAAGCTGAGAAATTTAGCGTATCAGCGGAAAGACGTTTTTCGGCTAATTCAAATGAAAGACGGGTACGGGTAGAATTTTCAAAGAAAACATTGGCAATGGTTACATCACGCAAGGAGGGCACTTTTTTGATGGGACGATTAATGACTTCTTTAAACTCTTTAGCAGTTGCCATAATGAGTTCGATGTCGTCGGGCGTAAGGTCTTTAATTCCCAATAAATGTCTGGTACTTAGTTTTTGCATTTTTTATTTAGGTAGTAGGAATTTAGGGGTTAAAGGGGCTACGGGGTTGAGCATATATTTATACTTATGAGCATAAACCCAAAACCCTTAATCCCAGAACTCCTCAAACTCCTAATTCGTTATCAACCAAATTTTATCTTCTTCGTAACCTTGTTCTTGTAATTCAACCAATACCTTTTCGGTATCGAGTGTATTTACTTTTTTACCTACGTAGTCCGCATGAATGGGAATATCTCGGTTATAAATTCTATCCACTAACACGCACAACTCTACTTTTTCAGGGCGACCAAAAGCCGTCATGGCATCTAAAGCTGAGCGAACCATTCTACCCGTAGCCAAAACATCATCTATTAAGATAACTCGCTTATTTTCAATGACAAATGAGATTTTAGTTTCGTTTGCTTTTACTAATTCCCTCCTCCGATAATCGTCTCGATAGAAGGTAGCATCTAAATAACCCATCGGGATTTTTTGTCCGACGATACTTTCTAATTCTTGGTGAACACGTTTGGCAAAATGAATACCTCTTGGTTGCAGACCAATGATAACGGAATCGGCAAAATCTTGGTGGTTCTCTATCAATTCCTGACAGAGACGGCTGATAGTAATTTCCAGAAGTGGACTTGAAAGGATAAGTTTGCGTTGCATAGCTCACAAAGATAATTAAGATTCAGTTCTGAACAATTAATTATGTCATTCGTCTTGTAAAAATATCTTTAAAAAATAGAATTTACATACCTGTAAACCCTCATTCATTCCTACCAGATTTGGGGTATCTTTGACACAAATAACGCTCTTAAAAAACACTATTGATGAAAAATAAAATACTACTGTTGGCAATATGCACATTACTTTCTAATCACATTTTGGGGCAATCCATTGTTCAAAAACGGGCTAAAAGTCTCGGAATTGGCACTAATTTGTCTTACTTTGATAATTATTGGAATGCCAATAAAACTACCAAAATTGAAAAACATTTCGGCGATTTTGCCAATTGGACAGAAACAAACAAGCGGAAAGCTCGACTAACGGAAATAGCCAATGCGGGCATGACTCATGTGCGTGTTCCTGTGTGTTTTGGAGCTTGGGCAAGTATTAAAGAGCCTTATCGCTGGGATTTTGCAGAAAATATTCCGATGGTTGATTCTGTCATTGCTTGGGCATTACAACGAAATCTGAAAGTACTAATTGACCTTCATCATACTGAATTTGATGGTTCTATCCCAAATGCAGCTACGACCAAACGTTTGGTGTGGCTTTGGAGCGAAATTGCGAATCGTTATAAAAACCTTGACCCTGAGAAAGTATTTTTTGAACTCCGCAACGAACCACACGATATTCCTGCCGAAACCTGGCGTTTACAAGCCCAAGAATTGATTAATACCGTAAGAAAAATTGCCCCCAATCATACGCTCGTGGTAGGAGCTGAAGATTGGAACGGTTTAGATGCACTTGTTAAAATGAAACCCTTCGATGATAAAAACATCATTTATACCTTTCATTTTTATGACCCTTTTATTTTTACCCATCAGGGGGCTACTTGGGCAGGCGATGGACTTAGTGATTTGAGAGGCATAACTTTCCCAGCTACGGGTACGGTTACTATTCCAGAAAAAGCAGTAGGGAAATGGGTTGAGAAATCCATCAAAAATTATGTTAATGATGGCACAAGCGAGGCATTGATTAATCGTTTGAAGAAAATAAAACAGTGGTCTGTGGATAATAAAGTTCCTATCTTTTGTGGGGAATTTGGCTCTTACAACAAAGTTTCTGATAAGGACAGCCGTTGCCGACACGCACAGATAATTTTTCGTACTTTAGGAAGTTTAGAGATTCCAGCCTCATGGTGGGAATGGGACGGAGGGTTTAAAATGCTTGATAACTCCAATACACTTATTCCTTGTATGAAAGAAGCGATTGCTGAGTACAAAACTAAATAACGTTAACGAACCCTGACGATGGTTTAAAGCCTCGTCAGGGTTCGTTATGAAATTTCAAAAAACTACACTCGATTATTCAAAATCTCTCCTGCTCTCAGTACCGTTTGGTACATCGGCGATACCATCGTTTTTTGTAACATTTCTATATGCTCTTGTTTGTGGCAGTCTGTACCCAAAAAGCTAATCATCTGGGCTACTGAAAGATATTCTGCTAATTCACGGGAACGGCTACCGTAATAACCCGAAAATGAATTGATATTTACCTGAAACAAAAGTCCCGTTTCATACAATTGATGTACCAACAACCGATTACGCTGAAGATAATTATAACGTTCGGGGTGAGCCAACACGGGCGTATATCCTTTTCTGGAAATTCGTTTGATGGCTTCAAATAATTGTTTGGGTTCGTGTAAATGCTGAGTTTCAAATAAAAGATACTTAGCTCCTTCTTCCGAATCAAAAGTTAATAATTCGTTGGCAGATAGTAGTTCTTTCATAAAAAAAGCATCCAAATAATATTCAGCCGCTACTTCGATTTCTACTTCAATCTGCTTTTCAGCAAGGTGTTCACGCAATGACAATAAATGTTTTTGAATTTTATGGGGCGAATTCGGGTAAAATCCTGCCATAATGTGGGGAGTCAGGATTAATTTATGAAAACCCAATTGCTTTAATTCAAGAATTAACGCCACGCTTTCTTCAAGGCTTTTTGCCCCTTCGTCCAACGCAGGCAAAAGATGAGAGTGTACATCCACCCGCAGGGGCGTAATGGCAATTTTATCGGGTCGTCGTTCCCGATTTTTTAAAAAAGTTAGCCGCATAAGATTTTTATTTATTTAGGTTGGTACATGATTGATTAGTGGTAGTCCTCTAAAATAGCGAGCAATCAAAATAAACTCCTAAGTGCTAACTGAAAACTATTAACTATCATCTTAAAAATTGGCGGCTTTTATCCCTTAAAACAAGCAAAAAACGTGCCTTGCTTGATTTTTTAAAGGAAAATAAATTAATGGGCTTTTTTAATATCACCAAGCCACAAAAGCATTTTTTATGATTTTTATGGCATTATCTTTGTGCCAATAGCATTCCCGAAAAATTTAACTTTTTCCATAAATTATTGTATCTTCGATGGAGAAAATTTCTCCAACAATATGAACGACACACACTTTATCATTACGGGGGCTGGCTCGGGTATCGGACAAGCATTGTCTATTTTGGCGGCTCAAAAAGGAGCTAAAGTTATTGCTACCGATATGAACGAAATAGGATTAGAAGAAACAAAACAAAAAATAATAAGTGCTAACGGTTGGGTAAAAACCCACTTGTTAGATGTGTCGGATGCGGAAGCCATCACGGAGTTTGCCACGATGGCTCTCAAAACGTATCAACCCTCCAAAATTGTACTGGTCAATAATGCAGGTGTTGGATTGTATTCTGGCACATTTGCCGAAACGCCCATGAATGATTTTGAGTGGTTAATGAATATCAATCTGTACGGCGTAATCCGTATGACGAAGGAATTTTTACCCACGATGTTAGCCCAAAATCAAGGAAATATCGTCAATCTTTCCAGTATTTTTGGTATTATTGGTGTTCGGTATCAATCGGCATATTGTACTGCAAAGTTTGGGGTAAAAGGTTTTTCTGATGTACTCAAGTTTGAACTCATGGACACAGGCATAAAAGTATCTTCGGTACATCCTGGAGGAATTCAGACCAAGATTGCTACCAATGCCCGAAAGTCGGTAGGACAAGACCCACGGCAAATAGCCGCCGATACCGAAAAGTTTGAACGAGAAGCCCTCATCAATACACCTGAATACGCTGCCGAAGTAATTATGAAAGGTATTCAGAAGGGTAAATCTCGTATCTTGATTGGACGAGATGCCAAAATATTAGATATTTTAGCCCGAACATTCCCGAATGATTATTTTAAAAAACTTCCAAGAAGTTTAACCGAACGAGCAAAAATTGATTGAAATCCTCAACCGATTTAGGTTTTCCAAAGAAAAACAATATAATCCATTGATTTCCAACAACTTGTTTGTTCTACTTTCATAATTCGCTTTTCACTGGGTATAATTATTCATTATCAATGGGAAGAATTTGAAAAGAAATATTAATTTTAACGATATTCCATATATCATTACCCGAACATTTCCATTAACCATAAACAAAGATGGCAAAAGCATCCAAAAAAACTACTGAAACAACTGAACCAACAAAGAAAAAGACTACGAAAAAGGAAACCGTAGCCGTTGCTGAAGAAACTCCTCCACCCGTCCAACTCAAAAACGTAGAGACTTTCAGTCGCTTCTCTGACTTTGACATAGATTTATTCAAAGCGGGAAAGCACTATCGTTTATTCGAGAAATTCGGGTCGCATTTAACTGAAATGCAAGGCATTGCTGGAACTTACTTCTCGGTGTGGGCACCTTCGGCAAAATCAGTTTCGGTCATTGGAAATTTCAACTATTGGGATAAAGACTCTCATCATCTATTTGTCCGCTGGGATTCTTCGGGTATTTGGGAAGGCTTCGTTCCACATATCGGCAAGGGCGAAACGTATAAATTTTGTATTCAAACTCAGGACGGTCGATTTTTAGAGAAAATGGACCCTTACGCTCAAAGTTTTGAAGTACCTCCACGCACGGCATCTATTGTTTGGGACAACTGGTACGAATGGACAGATAGCGAATGGATGGGTAAGCGTCATACCAAAAACTCCTTGTCATCCCCCATGTCAGTATATGAAGTTCACGTTGGTTCTTGGAAAAGAAAACAAAATGACGAGAAACTAACTTTCGTAGAACTTGCCGACCAGTTGGTACAATACGTAAAAGAAATGGGCTTTACGCACGTGGAATTTATGCCTATTATGGAACACCCCTACGAACCTTCATGGGGTTATCAAGTATTAGGATACTTCGCTCCATCATCTCGATTCGGTAAGCCCCAAGACTTTATGTATTTGGTAGAAGAATGTCATAAAAACGATATTGGCGTGATTCTCGACTGGGTACCTTCGCATTTCCCTGGTGATGCACACGGTTTGTATGAATACGATGGTACGCACCTCTACGAACACCCTGATATGCGTAAAGGCTATCACCCCGACTGGAAATCTTATATTTTCAATTACGGCAGAAACGAAATCCGTAGTTTCTTAATTTCTAATGCTATTTACTGGTTAGAGCGTTATCATGCTGACGGACTACGGGTGGATGCAGTCGCTTCCATGCTTTATTTGGATTATTCACGCAATCATGGAGAATGGGAACCTAATATTTTTGGGGGTAATCATAACCTCGAATCTATTTCATTATTCAAAGAATTGAACGAAACTATTTATAGTCAATTCCCTGACATACAAATGATTGCCGAAGAGTCGACTTCCTTTACGGGGGTTTCTCGCCCTATTTACACGGGAGGTTTGGGCTTCGGACAAAAATGGATGATGGGCTGGATGAACGATACCCTTAAATACTTCGAGAAAGACCCCATGTATCGTAAACATCACCAAGACCAATTAACTTTCTCGACGGTGTATGCCTTCACCGAGAATTTTATGCTACCGTTCTCGCACGATGAAGTCGTTTATGGCAAACAATCTTTAATTGGCAAAATGCCAGGTGATGAATGGCAACGTTTTGCTAATCTCAGGCTATTATTTACGTATATGTTTACGCATCCAGGTACTAACTTAATTTTCATGGGTGGTGAATTTGGTCAAACTTCTGAATGGAATTTTGAGAAAGGACTGGAATGGTGGTTATTAGACCACGCTCCCCACCGAGGCGTTCAAGATTTAGTTAAAGCCTTAAATAACTTATACAAGAACCAACCTGCTCTTTACGATAAACAATTTTCGCACGAAGGATTTGAATGGATAGATACTACCGACCGTGAGAATTCTATCGTTGTGTACGCCAGAAAAGGAAACGACCACAAAGACCAACTCATCGTTATTTTGAACATGACTCCAGTACCTCGCCCCGACTACCGCATTGGTGTACCCATGCAAGGTGTTTGGATGGAAGTCTTGAATTCAGACGATAAGGCGTTTTGGGGCAGTGGTAAAGTAAACAAATCAGCCATGATGGCAGAGGAAATTGCTTGGCAAGGTAAAGCCTATTCCATTGCCTTGACAATTCCTCCGCTGGGAGCAGTAGTTTTGAAAGTGAAATAAATAACGGATATATATACTTATTGACGCAGTTCAAAATGTATAGGCTACAAAACCGCTGACGGGGTAAAATCGTCGTCAGGGTTTTGGTCCTTGCCTCTGACGGCGGCAACCATTTTGCGTCACTAAGTATATAGTTCAGATAAGTAATAAAAATGCTGAGTGATTTAAGCTAATGAATACCCAAAATTTAAAAACTGATTCAACTATTATTGATACGGAATTGATTTTCTTATTAAGAAAAGTTGAACTCCAATAACGCAAATATTTTAAAATTATGAGTAATACTTTCAATTACAACCAACGAATGGACATCAAATATGCCCATCAAACATTAATTGATGTTAACGAGGTGGTATCAGAATGTACTGATAAATGGTTTAATCAAACCCTGACTAAAGTTAATAACAGTGTAGTTAGAATTGGAATTGTGGAGGGTGAATATCACTGGCACAAACACGATGACGATGATGAATTCTTTTTTGTATTGAGCGGAAAACTATTTATTGATTTAGAAGATAAAACTATTGAACTAAATCCCAACGAAGGAGCAACTATTTCTAAAGGGGTTATTCATAAAACAAGAGCCCCACAAAAAACAGTGATGCTCATGGTTGAAACCGATACCATCGACCCAATCGGTCAATTAAAGTAACCTTGGTCTTTTTAGTATTTGTTGATTGAAAAGTTAATAAATACTAAAAAGACCACCTATAACACCTACTACGTCATCGAAAAGATAAATCAGCACAAGAACAACCTATATTTTCCTTTCCAACGCACTCAACTTGGCATAATTATATTAATCCAGCCATAATACAATTTCACTTTTTTATCAAACGGTTTGTTTTTTACATAAAAAAAGTATTACCTTTGTGTACTGTCTGTGAAAATGTACAATAACGTTCTTTGATTTACACAAACACCGCCACTCACAAATAGTTGATTAGCAACAACTTATCATTTTTCTTTTCTCATTCCTGACGTATCACAGGAAGACATTTTCACAGAATAATCCAAATAACACTAACCACGCAAAGATTTAATAAAGTACCTTCTGACTTTATCGCAAAAGTCATGAGTAATTATTTGTACCGTAAACCAAAAGAGGTTTACATAAACCTAAATATAGTAAGGAGATGAATAAAACAATTAAATTGACTGTCGCCATTTTAGTATTTGGCTCAGTAGTTTATGCTTGCAAAGTTAAGCAGCAACAAAGTAATCTTTCTCCCCAGAAAAACCAACCAGTAGCTCTTCAAGAAGTAGATAATGAAACTTTAGTAAAGATGCTCGCTAAAAATTGGGTGGTAAATGTAGTGAACTATCAAGCGGATGCCCGTAAAAATGTTTTATACGAAAGGGGTATCGACGCTAACCTCCACGATTTCTCAAAGGAATCTTTTAAAATATCGGCTGATGAAAAAGTAGTTTATACCGATGAAGGAGGTAAAAAACACGTTGGCACTTGGGACTTGAAAGATAATAATACCAAACTCTTGATGGAGTTTGAAGATGGGCAAGAAGTAGCTTGGGATATTATTGCGAAAGGTAAGCACGAGCTGGTATTACACATGAGTATCGACGCTCGGAAAGTAAACTGGAATATCAACAATTTGAATGAGATAGATATTCCAACAGCAGCTGTTTTTGCAGGTTTTTATGCAGGAATAGTGGATGAAAAAACCGAAAGAGTAAGTATTACTTACAAAATGATGCCAAGAAGCTAACAAAATGAGCGAAAAGTGATTTGTGAAAAAGTAAGTTTCTGAAAATGAACAGCTTTCATCGTTACTCTTTTACAAATTCAAAATAGGTCGGTTATTAAAAAAGGTCAGAATTCAGTATTCTGACCTTTTTTAATTTCTTATTTCGTGGCAATGTAAAAGAAATCAAAACATTCTTCGGCATCATCATTCAAGAAATAGTCTTTGTAAGTAATATCTACCACTAATTGATTATCTGACTTCTGAATAAGGTTTCTACTCATTCTGTTGGCAATATCGTACGGAATTTGTAACATCCATCTGGGTAAACGATACTGCAAATTAAAAATATCAAAACGGGTAATCTTCTCAACTGAACGTTTATTCTGTTCATAATACGCCATCACTTTTTCATTTCCGTGTACTCCCTTCGTTTCAATACTGGCAAAATGCTTCAATATCAAATTTTTCAATTCGCTGGCTAAATACTCACGCACGTGCCAAGGATTTCTGGATAACGAATATTTACGATTAACGGTTGTTAAAATAAGTTTCCCACCAGGTTTCAACACCCGATGAGCCTCCTTAATGAACTCATTATCATCTTCAATGTGTTCAATTACTTGAAACGTAACGATGTAATCAAAGGTATTTTCAGCCAATCCCTTGAGGGGTGGTAAAAACATATCAATAAACTTAAAGCTGGGATATTCAGCGGCAAGTTTGGTCATCAGAGGCTCATTTTTATCAACCCCCGTATAATCCGTAACTGATGGAGCTAACACGGCTACTCCCCTACCCGTTCCACATCCAATTTCTAATAAATTTCCTGAAATAAATTTAGCAGCTTCGATGTACGGAAATAATAACCGCTGATGAACAGGATTATCGGAAATAATTTCGGAGGAGGCTATTTCTGTAGTTTTATACATGAATTAAAGTATTAAGTCGTAAGACATGAGTTGTAAGTCTGAATAAAATCACAGAATGGTTTTCCGTAAAGAAGCACCTCTTGACTCACAGACCTATCACTTATGACTAAATTTATGTCAAATTTACCACTTTTGCTTGACATCAGAAAAATACTTCCTAAATTGAATTCGTTATAAGTACATATTTGATTTCCTCCGCATGAAAAAACTATTATTCGCATATTCAATCATCCTACTTTTAGCGGGCTGTACCGCTACTAATCAAACTGCCAAACAAGCAAATTCGCAGGCACAAAGTAGAGTACCTCTCCAAAGATTGTACAGTAAAAGTAAGTTTTTAGATAATGGTTCGTCGGTTCGTGTGTACATTACATTGGATGCTGACCGTACCTTGACACTCGGGGAAGTCTCCAAAGATTTCAACATCAGTTACAGTCTATATCCCGATTATTCAAGTAAACAACAATTATTAAGTTCAGGAACGATTACCCTCACACCCGATAATGTGAGTGAAAATAATGGTCTCTTGACCTTTTGGTTTGATATTCCCAAACCAAAAGATTTATTTGTGGGTTTAGCCCTTACCGACATCAAAGATTTGAAAACGAATAATAAAATCGTCAATGATTGTTTGTTAAGATTTCAGTCTGGAAAAGTAAGCGATTACTTCATATTTTTTGACAAATCAGGACGTATCCCACAAACCAAAAACTATTGTACCGTAGAAGATACCGTGATGATAAAAAGTTTAGATAATCGTTCGCAGTTATTTAAAGTATTTCGTTATAAATATGAATTTGAGGCGGCACTTTCGCCAATGTCAACTACGCCCAGAACACCCTCAAAAAGTCTTTTCGTTGATTCATCTTTCACTATCGAGTCTAACAAACCTTTTGTTTTATCCCACGATGCTCTGTATTACTTCTCTAAAGACACCACTGAAGCCTTTGGAATTGGATTGGTAGTTACAGATAAAAGATACCCTAAACTCACACGCCCTGAAAAATTAGTCCGTCCACTGATATACATGAGTACTAATACCGAGACGGCTGATTTATATAACTCTAAAGACCCTAAAAGAACTTTGGATAATTATTGGCTCAACATCATGCAGGGAAATCAACCAACGGCAAAACGAACTATCAAAGCATTTTACCAACGGGTTGAGCAAGCCAATAAATTATTTACTACTTATAAAGAAGGATGGAAAACCGACCGTGGCATGGTGTTTATCATTATGGGAGACCCCATTCGGATAGCTCGCACCAAAGATAAGGAAGTTTGGACGTACACCCGAGCATCGCAATACTCAGAACTCAATTTTACTTTTACCAAAAGAGTGAATCAATTCGTTGAAGACCATTACGAACTACAACGGTACGCAGAATATCAATCAATCTGGTTCCCGACGGTAGAACAATGGCGAAACGGAGATGTGGTGATAAAATAATAAAAAAGCCTTTTTACAATTTGTAAAAAGGCTTTTTTGGTAGTCGGAGAGAGTTATTGAAACGTTGAGCCATTGAAGTAATTTTGAGCCACAGGGCGGAAGAGTGTGCTATTTGATACAAGACTAAACCTCACGCTTCTCATTA
Source organism: Arcicella sp. (assembly GCA_025454855.1). GTDB lineage: Bacteria > Bacteroidota > Bacteroidia > Cytophagales > Spirosomataceae > Arcicella. Next base: position 5,607 of record JALONS010000006.1, on the reverse strand, counting down.
CAGTAACAATATCAAAACAAAAGGCTTAAAGACAACCAGACACAATCATTATTATTGAATAAGGAGAAAGAACCCATATTTTTAGTTCCTGACAATGAGCGTAATTAAAGATAGTAAACTGTAATTTTTAGAAGGCAATCCTTCTGCGGTTGTCTTTTTGGGTTTTTACAAAGTTCAAGATTATTAGATTATCTTAGTTGCTAAATTCGCAACTTTGTACTACATTTGACCATGAGAATAATTGCAAAAGGTACGCTTCGGGATTTTTGGCTACTGAACCCACCTTCTGAATTTCCTTTGTTGGATTGGTACAACACCGTGAAGCAATGCAAGTGGAACACACCAAACGATGTTAAACAAACGTATGGTAATGCGAGCATCGTAGCAAACAATCGAGTAGTTTTCAATATCAAGGGAAACGATTACAGACTGGTTACAGAAATTGACTACGATTTTCAGTTAGTGTTTATCATTTGGATAGGTACTCATAGGGATTATGATAAAATAGACGTTACAACAATCGAATACGATGGATAACATAACAGACAATAAATATCATCAAATGGCATTGAACAAGGTTCGGACGTTGATGAAACTGAAACCCAGCAAAGACAGCGAACAGGGGCAAGAATTGGAAATGCTTATTTCGTTGATTGAAGCATACGAAGAGGTACACGTACCCATGCAAGCCAGCGACCCCATAGCATACTTACAGTATCGAATGGAACAGCAAAATTTAAAGCAGTCGGATTTAATCCCCTACATTGGGGATAAAACGAAAGTTTCTAAGGTAATGAATCGAAAGCAGGATTTGACAGTATCAATGATAAGCAGACTAAGTAGAGGACTAAATATTCCTGTAAACTTTCTAATACCAACATTTAACATTTAAGAGGTTTAACGACCTCTTTTTTTGTTACCTAAAAAATTGAATGTTGTACCGTGTGGAGGAGTGTATTTATTCAATAACGTAACCATATACGATTTTAAGGGCAAATAAAAAGCCTAACTAATTGATAGTCAGGCTTTTTTATTTTTACTCGTAGTCCGTACGGGAATCGAACCCGTGTTTCATCCGTGAAAGGGACGTGTCCTAACCCCTAGACGAACGGACCATTTGGGTTAATTGATATTGATAAGTGATTATCGTTATCGTTTTTCGTGGTGCAAAGGTACAGCGTTTTTTTTAATTGGCAAGTGCTTAACAAGAAAAAAACTAAAATATTTTTTCGCTTTTTTCTGAATACCTTGATTTTCAAAAACTTGTACCAAAAACTTTTTTAAATAAATTTACTATTTCTGATAAACTTAAAATGTTGATTTTTTTCTACCTAAATATATTTTAAATTTAAGGAGGAATAATCCCATTTTAAGTAATTGAAAATTGATTTTACAGGTATGAAAAAAGACAATACCACATCGCTTACCTCAAAAGAGACTTGGAAAGACATCCAAAATGATAAGGAACTCTTGAAAGAATTTGAGTTGAGCGTATTGCCACCGTACATGAATACTTGCCGTTGGTTTGCGGGGAAAGCACGTTTACAAGAAAAATTTACCATCAAAGTCTCTTTGGAAATACCCATTAAAGATTCTATTGCTTTACTATTTATCGTGGAAGTTAAGTACGTGGATGGAGAAACTGAAAACTATTTACTGCCCGTTTCATTTATTGACTCTACCAATGCACAAGAAATAGCTCCCAAAGGGATAATTACGTTGGCGTATATCAACGACAAACGGGGTTTGGTGATAGATGCCATTTATGATGAGCGTTTTCAACAAGCTCTCTTCAATCAGGTTGCTCACGCCGAGGGATTATCACAGAGAGAAAACGGCAGAGTAGATTTTACTCGTGGTAAGGGTTTATCAGGCGAAGACATCAATGCACCAATTAGCTCAAAGGTTCTTCCCGTTGATTCGTCTAATTCGGCAATGACTTTTAATGACAAATACTTTTTAAAATTATACCGAAAATTATTTGCCGAAACCAATCCAGAAGTGGATATGGTAGAATTCATTACTGAAAATTCTGATTTTGCTTATATCCCTGCTTTTGCGGGTAGTATCGTTTGGAAACGAGATAATAAACCCGATGTGACGCTCGGAATGATGCAAAGGATGGTAGAAAATGAAGCCGATAGCTGGGTACAAACAGGGGAGCAACTCAATGCCTTCGTAGAGGCTTTTACGGCTAAAACTTTTTCTATCAAAGAAAATGTGTTTGAACAAGTAGAATTATTAGCTCAACGCACGGCAGAAATGCACCTCGCTTTGTACGCACCTGATGCCCATGAGATGTTCGCTCCAGAACAATTTAATGAAGCGTATAGGCAGTTTATTCATAAACGATTATCTGATTTATTAGATAGACGCTACAATTTATTGATTGATAATTATGCCAAAATAACTGACCCCGTAACGCAAAAATTAGCTTGGGATTTTATGGAGGCAAAAGAATTGATTGATGAATTTACGAAAGATATTCTTACGAGAGAGTTAAACTCTCAACGTATTCGTATTCACGGAGATTATCATTTAGGGCAAGTGCTGGCTACTCAAAACGATTATATTATCATAGACTTTGAGGGAGAACCTGAAAGTTCAATCACCGACCGAAAAATCAAACATTCGCCTCTAAAAGATGTAGCTGGCATGATTAGAAGTTATCATTATGCCATTTCTGCCAAGATGTTTAATGACCCCGAAACCGCAAAATTCGACCCCGTGAGAGTTCAAACGGCGGCTGACCGTTGGTATAAGTTAATCCAACAAACCTACATGGAGAAGTATTTGGACACTTTTGGAAATCCGCACCCGCTGTTTAAAAACAATAATGAAATCAACTTTTTACTATTGATTTATTTATTAGAAAAAGCAGTTTATGAATTAGGATATGAAATCAGCTATCGCCCCGACTGGGTGAAAATTCCGTTGAAAGGTATTGTAAATGTAATCCGAGAAATCGAAAAATTGAGAATGTAGGAAGGTTTGAGCGGTGAATTATAAATGAGCTAAAAACTAATTCATACCTCACCGCTCAAATTTATGAAAGCTAAATTTCCAAAAAATTGGGCAGTAATAAATCTTTAGCAGAAACGATTGGGCTTTGTATTTCCCAGTCGATATTTAGAGTTGTATCATTGTAAATGATACCAGATTCTGAACCTTTGTTCCAGTAATCAGTACATTTATACACAAAAATTGTTTCTTCCAATGCTGCAAAACCGTGTGCAAAACCCGCTGGAACGAACAACATATTACCGACAGATGAATCTAATATAAACTTAGCGTGTTGTCCAAAAGTAGGGGAATCTTTACGAATATCAACTACTACATCCAAAACTTTCCCCGTCATACATCTCACTAATTTTCCCTGTGCGTGGGGTTCGTACTGAAAATGCAAGCCCCGAATTACTCCCTTCTTAGACCATGAATAATTGTCTTGCATAAAATCATGGGGAATTCCGTTAGCGGCAAAAAGTTTCTGATTATAAGATTCGTAAAAAAGACCTCTTTCATCTTCAAACTTTGTGGGTACACATTCTATTAATCCTTGAATTTGGTGGGGCTTAAATTGCATTATTGTGAGGCGATGATTAAATCTTCTTGTTTTTGTATTAATATTGTCCACGAAATTAAGATTTATCGTTAAAAATAACAAATATGATTTCGATGTTCGAGATTCGATGTTTGATGTTCGGTTATGAGAACCATTACAAATAAAATCGCATCCCGAACATCGAATCTCGAACATTAAAAATGACAAAAGCTCAATTATTTGAACAAATCACCCAAAAGAAATCCTATCTCTGTGTAGGGTTGGACACGGATATTCAAAAAATTCCCAGCCATCTATTTTCAGAAAAAGACCCTATTTTTGAATTTAATCGCCAAATCATTGATGCAACCCACTCATTTACGGTAGCTTACAAACCCAATATTGCGTTTTACGAAGCTCACGGGGCAAAAGGTTGGGAAAGCCTCCAGAAAACCCTTGAGTACATTCCGAAAGAATGTTTTACGATTGCCGATGCCAAACGGGGAGACATTGGCAATACGTCTGGCTTATACGCCCGTGCCTTTTTTGATAAAAATTCATCAGGACTTGATTTTGATTCGGTGACGGTTGCTCCTTACATGGGCGAAGATTCGGTAAAACCATTTCTTGAATTTCCAGATAAATGGGTTATTCTTTTAGCCCTTACTTCTAATGCTGGCAGTAAAGATTTTCAAAATCTTGTGGTCAATCATGAAACACCCTTATTTGAAGAAGTCATACGAAAGTCTCAAGAATGGGCAACTGACGAGCAACTCATGTACGTAGTGGGTGCTACTAAGGCGGATATGATCACCCACATCCGAACCCTTGTCCCCGAACATTTTTTACTCGTCCCTGGGGTTGGGGCTCAGGGTGGTAGTCTGGCAGAAGTATCAAAATACGGGATGAATACCCAGTGTGGGCTATTAGTCAATTCTTCAAGAGGCATTATTTATGCTTCTACTGAAAAAGATTTTGCCCAAAAAGCGGCTACCGAAGCTCAGAAGATACAAGCAGAAATGGCTATGTATTTAGAAAAATATTTGTAAGGCAATATTAATTTGTATCGGTGGGGTTGTGTGAAAAGTCTAAAGTATTAAGTATTAAGACTTTTGTTCCAAATAAAGTTTTGTTTTAATGTATTAAAGTATTTCAATCGAAATTTTAATCGGAAGTATTAATATCGCAAATTTTATTTTGTTCGTTTTGACCTCACCCCCAGCCCCTCTCCGATGGAGAGGGGAGCATTCGACCACATTTTTCTCCCCTCTCCATCGGAGAGGGGCTGGGGGTGAGGTTTTGCGACATTAAGTATATACTTCTGATTTTCTTTTAAAATAGCTTATTTTGCTTTATTTTTATTTTGTACTTAATACTTTTCACACACCCCACAAATTTTTTATTTTCCCTCTCCATAAAATAAAATTTCTCCACCAAAGTATAGTTATTAGGGCTTTCTGTTTATTTTTAGGAAAATAAACAGAAACTTAGTCATGCCTTCGCAACAAACTACAAACGCCATCAAAATTGCGGGTTCTATTGGGGTACTTGCTGCTTCCGAAATATTTATGCCGGGTTCTTCTGCCATTACCAAAGGTGCGACAGTGGTAGCGGGTTTGGATGTCGGGGGTTTTTGCAAAGACGTTCTCAAATCAGTTTTTGGCAACTTCACGCATCAATTTATGAATAACATTGACGCTCAAAGGTTGTTTGATAGGTTTGTTAGCGGTGAAAAGGAACTCAACCATGATATTGAAAAATTGATGCTCAGTTGTTTGCCAACCAGTATTAAGTTTTTGAAAAATAGATATTTAGCATTAAATCCTTACAAAAATCAATTTGTTAAAGATACCCTCAATCGTTTGGTGGCGGATGCTAACATTGATACCGATACCATCAAAGATTATGATTTGATGGCTTCTGACAAAGATGCTTGGTTAAGCCAAATACATGACTATATTTTTAGAGGACAAACCGACCACGAAGGCGAATTAGCCGAAATTGAGACGTTTTTCAAAGCAAACTTAGCTGCTACTTTTCAATTGCATTTTATTGAAGGACTCAAA
>JALONS010000411.1 GCA_025454855.1 Arcicella sp. | reverse complement strand
GTTTTGAAGTCCATTTTGGCTAATTGCCTCAAAAGAGCATCGCCTACTTGCTTATGATTAAAACCCGACAAATTTTTGTTTTCGTCTAATGTTCCTTGCATCACACTCAACATGGCAGGGCGGAAAGGTCCTTGTTTGATGTCATCTTCACGAGTCCAAATCAATTTCACGGGCTGGCTTACCTGTTTGGCAATATGTACGGCTTCCATTACAAAATCAATGTATGATTTTCTTCCGAAAGCTCCGCCTAAAAACATGGCGTTTACTTTAATATTCTCAGGTTTGAATTTAAAATACTCAGAAACCTGTTTGATAACTCCATCGGGCGACTGCACCGAAGCCCAAATTTCCACTTTTTCACCTTGTACCCAAACAGTAGCCGTTTCGGGTTCGAGCGGGGCGTGTGCCATGTGCGAAGTTTCGTAAACCGATTCCGTTTTTAAGGTAGCTTCGGCGTAGGTTTTCCCAAAATCCCCTTTGGTTTGGTCGGCGTAAATTAGTCCTTCCCCTTTCCCCGCTTCACGGAGTTGCTCGGTGTATTTTTCGGTTGAAAATTTACCAAAATCTTCTTCGCTCCAATTGATAGTCAGGGCTTTACGTCCTTTCAGAGCCGCCCAATAATTATCCGCCACCACGGCTATTGCTTCGGCAGTATAGTGTGGCATTTTGCGTTCGGTTTTCAATACGTATTTCACACCACGCACTTTCATGGCTTCCGCACCATCAAAGCTGGCTATTTTCCCGTAAATGGCAGGGGGCATTTCAATACTGGCATACAGCATATTGGGTAAGGTAGCATCTATGCCAAATACGGCTTTCCCATTGACTTTAGAGGGAATTTCGGGGCGGGGTAGCGACTTCCCCAACAGCTTAAAATCCTTCGGATTTTTTAAGGTAGGATTTTTGGGAACTTCTAATTTAGAAGCATCCGTAATCAATTCAGCATAAGCAAACGATTTGTTTGAAGGCTTATGGTAAATCTTTCCATCCTGAGCAAAGCATTCATTTTCAGGTACTTGCCACTTAGCACTTGCCGCTTTGATAAGCATTTCTTTAGCCGCTGCTCCTGCCTGACGCATCTGTTTCCAGCGGGTACGAATGGAATTAGAGCCACCAATACTTTGGCTACCAAATTTGGCGGTACCATCCGACATTCGGATTTCAATCTGTTCCATCGAAACCTCCAATTCTTCCGCTAAAAGCATTGGTAGGGCTTGCCAAGTGCCTTGCCCAACGTCTGGTTTGGCGTTGTAAAGAATAATTTTTCCCAAATCATCAATCACGATATACGGACTCAGTTCAAGCCCCAGAGCGGCATTAGCAACATCTACTTTATGTACACCCTTGTTAATACCTCCCCAAGAAGGCAATGAAAAACCGATAGCCAAGAGTGAGCCAAATTTCAAGAAATCTCTACGTGAGTTATTTTCCATATTGCTTAATGATTTAGGGAATTATTTTGTCGTTATTTTTTCTCTCAACCATGTTTGTTGAGACGGATTTAGTTGATTTTTGGGTAGAGCATAGAAAGTAAGGGCATTAGGTTTTAACAAAAACCAATCTGTTACTTCTTGTACTTTTATAATTGCTTTCCAAGAAACTCTTTCTTCAAATAATGTTGATTTGATATTAATGAGTTCAGTATTGATAGTGTAATTCATTGTCTCAATTATTGAACTATTTTTTCTGTAAGTTTGACTGAATGAGTATTTTCTAAATCATTGGAAAAAGTAAGATAGTAACTATTATAAAAAGTGACCATGGATATTCAAATAAAGAATCTGCCAATGATGTTCCTTTTTCAAAATTTCTACTTATCTCAAAATAAACATTGCTTGCAAGAGCGATTGCTACAACCCTCAATAACCATTTCAGAGATAGTTGAGCATACATTTCTTCAAAGATTTTAACATAATCGTCTTCGCTAATTTTTACTAATAATTCTATGTTCATTACATGATTATTTTTACTTTACAAATTTGTTTTTAAGTACTTACATTTGGCATGGTAACTGATTTCACTTAGACGATTCTCCCAATATTAAATCCTTCAATTTCCTTAGAATAAACACAATTTGTAATAAATCATTTTTATCGGTTGCATCATACTGGCGACTAATAGCGTATTTTTTTCCAGTCAAAATCGTAAAATGCCAATTATGTCCAATCAAATAACCACCATAAAGCGTTTTATTGTCCTTATTAAGCTCTTGGGCAATTAACATAGCTGTCAGCATTTGGGCTTCGGGGTCAAACGGTTCGTCGTTACGATTCTCTCCTCTTTTTTTCTTAAACTCTTGCAGAAAAAAATATGGAGCATCAGGCGTATTGAACGGCAAGGGAGTTGCTACCAAACAATCACTCACCACTGACAGTTGATAGCCTTTCACCAATGCCGACAATGGGCGTTCATAAAAAACCTTTATTTTATTCCGAACTGTGATATTGGCTATTCTGAAAATCAAACCTACAAACTGCACTTTCAATTCTTCTTCATTCCAATATCCTCCATCTTCTTCTACCTCTTCAAATAGTTGGTCTAACAGTAATGTTTGTACATTGTCTAATTCATAAGTGCCTGATAACCAATTTTGTAATTCAGGCGATTTTCGTTCTATTTCCAAATCAAAAGTCTTCATCAAAAGACTTAAATCAAAACCTATCTTTAGAGGAGTTTCCATTTGACGATTATTTTTACTGTTTCTCTCTTACAAAAATACCCTAAAATCCTTCATAATACTACTAATAATTCGTTCGGAAATGGTTAGATGCTTGGCATTTTTTTCCCATGAATCTAAACTCATTTTCCAAAATGTGGATTATCAATAATCCCTACAAGATTATCCCAAGGGTCTTTTACCATTGCCACTTGGATTCCTCCACCTACATCATTAGGTTTTTCGTGTTCTGTTGCCCCTAATTCAATTAGTCTTTGATAGGTGGCCTCTATATTTTCTACGCCCCAGTAAGTATTCACTCCTTCCAATTTGGTTTTTATTGCTCCCTCTTCGGGTTGTAGTCCCAACTCGTAGCCTCCTACGTTAAAACCAACGTAATAAGGTTCATTGAAATAAGGTTGAAAGCCCAAAAAATTAGCATACCATTCGGTTGCTTTTTCAATATCCGAAACTCTGTAAATGGTTGTTCTTAGTCCTA
>JALONS010000410.1 GCA_025454855.1 Arcicella sp. | reverse complement strand
CTTCGGTTTGATAGTTCTCAAAACTGAAATTCATAGGCTTTATAAATTTTACTTGTTCTTGTAATTTAGTAGATTTATGGTGTTTTACAAAATTTAATACAGAAGTAACATTTAAAAAAACTTGATTTTATTGAAATTGAGTGTAATTACTTATAATGAAGGGCTTTTGCCACGAAGGCACTAAGACGCTTGCCGTTGGCTGTGTCTCTAAAGACAATGGCGATAAGAGAATGCCAATAACGACGAAAATATTTCAACTCAATAAGTAAATAAAATCAATTATCTTAGTGTATAAAAATGGCAAGACGAGATTTCTTTCACGTTAATATCAAAAATGCTTTGATGACCCTTTGGATTTGACTATTGGAGAAGTAGAATTATTAGCTGATTTAGGTGCTGAGAGAGTTATTGGAGCAGAGCGTAATAATGAGAAAATAGCCGTAGAAATAAAGTCTTTTGAGGGACAATCGCCTGTTTCAGAATTCCATAAAGCCATTGGACAATATGAAAATTATAGACTTTCATTAGAGGAATTAGAGCCAGAACGTCGTGTTTGGTTAGCTATTCCAGAACAAGTCTGGCAAAAATTTTTCCAACGCCCCTTTATTAAAAAAGCGGTTCAACGCTTTGAAATTGAAATTATCGTTTTTAATCCAGAAACAAGTTTAATAACAGCATGGATAAATTAGAAAAATATCAAAAGATTCTTTGCGAACTCCTCGATGAGTTTGGGGCAATCAAAAAAAGGCTTACGCCCAACGTAAAGTCGCAGTTGATTATTGATAAAGAGAATAATCACTATCAATTACTTTCGATTGGCTGGCATAACGCTCAATTTGTGTATCTTGTTGCTTTTCATTTTGATATTATCAATGAAAAAATCTGGATTCAGCAAAATAATACTGACTGCCTAATTGCTGATGAATTAGTTGAGCGTGGTGTTTTGCCGCAGGATATTGTGTTGGGGTTTGTTTCTGAGCAAGCCAGAGAACAAAGTGGTTTTGCTTTGGCATAAATCAATGAGCTTATCCGATGCAAAACCCAGCAAAATATACCCAACAAATCAAGCAAAAGGCACGTGAATTAGGTTTTGATTTCTGTGGTATTTCAAAGGCTGGGTTTTTGGAAGAAGAAGCTCCTCGATTAGAAAATTGGTTGAAGGCCAATCAGCATGGCAAAATGCAATACATGGAAAACCATTTTGATAAACGCCTCGACCCAAGATTATTGGTTGATGACGCAAAATCGGTGGTTTCTTTGCTTTTCAATTATTATCCTGACCAACGTTTACCCGAAGGGAAAGACGATATAAAACTCTCAAAATACGCTTACGGAGCTGATTACCACTTTGTTATCAAAGATAAACTAAAAGACTTTTTGAGCTTTATTCATCAAGAAATTGGCGAAGTGGGCGGACGTGCTTTCGTAGATTCTGCTCCTGTAATGGATAAAGTTTGGGCTAAAAAAGGCGGTTTAGGTTGGATTGGCAAGCACTCAAATCTCATCAATAAACAGCAGGGAAGTTTCTTTTTTATTGCCGAATTAATCATTGATTTGGAATTGGAATACGACCACGAAATAAAAGACTATTGCGGTACTTGTACCCGTTGCATAGACGCTTGTCCGACGGAGGCAATTGTTGAACCTTTTGTGGTGGACGGCTCAAAATGTATCAGTTATTTTACGATTGAACTGAAAGAAGCCATTCCGATAGATATGAAGGGGAAGTTCGATAACTGGGCTTTTGGTTGTGATATTTGTCAAGATGTTTGTCCGTGGAATCGTTTTTCAAAACCTCATCAAGAATCTCAATTTAATTTACACCCTGATTTACAGCATTTTACCAATGCAGATTGGCAAGAAATTACGGAAGAAGTTTTTAGAGAAGTATTTAAAAAATCACCCTTAAAGAGAACCAAATTTGAAGGCTTGAAACGAAATATATTGTTTTTGGGAGAGAAATAAAAAATCCTTGTTCAATACGTTGAACAAGGATTTTATTATTAATAGATTTCCTGTAAAAGCTCATCTAATTCATTTTCGTCTAAATTTTCCTTTTCTGATTTATCATAAATGGATAGTAAAAATATGTCTTCAGCAACGACGTGTACGTGGGTAATTACTCTTGCTCCTCCTGATTTTCCTCTCTTCTTGCTTTTGATAGATAGTCTAATTTTAAAACAATTTTGTCCAATGCCAGTGCCAAACTCAGGATTAATTAATAATTCATTTATTAAAATTACTAAATCACTTTTCAGAGAATGATACTTCTTGGCTAAGCGTTTGGCTTGTTTATCAAACGTTGGAATAGTCTTTACCTTATAACTCATCTAATAAATCTTGAACAGGGCGAGCGGTAAGTTTCCCCTTTTTCACCAAATTAATTTCCTTAACTGCTTGACGTATTTCTATTTTCAACTGTTCAACAGAAATATCGTCTTCTTGCAATAAGTTTGCAAGTGCAATTCTATCTTGTTGAGGTAACTGTTTTCTAAGAATTACAGCTAACTCATTGATAGTTAAAGGAATATTCAAGTTTACAGTAGATTCCATTATTGAGACATCATTAATAGTTAATCAACTCGCAGGAAAAGTTTCTTCCGCCTCTTTATTAGCTTTCTCCAATTCTGCCGCTTTTCTATCTTCATTTCTGGTAAACTCCTGATAGGTAGTAAGCTGCTCAAACGGACGCTGTCCTACTAAACGCTCTAAATCACTTTGGAATAATACCTCTTTCACTAATAACTCTTGAGCCAAAATTTCCAGTTTATCTTGTTTGTCAGTTAGTAATGCTTTAGTACGTTCGTAGGCTATGGCGATAATTTTACGAGCTTCTTCATCAATTTCACGAGCAGTTTGTTCTGAATACGGTTTATTAAAACTATACTCATTTCCACCTTTTGAATCGTAGAATGAAACATTGCCCAATTTATCGTTCATACCATAAACGGTTACCATGCTGTAAGCCAATTTAGTGATACGTTCTAAGTCATTTTGAGCTCCCGTTGAGATTTTACCGAAAATAATGTCTTCTGCTGCACGTCCACCTAAAGTCACGCACATTTCGTCCATTAATTGTTCCGTTCTGTATAAGAATTGCTCTTTTGGTAAATATTGGGCGTACCCCAACGCTGCTACGCCACGTGGTACAATCGTTACTTTTACTAAAGGATTGGCGTGTTCTAAGAACCAACCCGCAATGGCATGACCTGCCTCGTGGTAGGCAACAATTTTCTTTTCTTCGGGTGAAATCAACTTATTCTTTTTCTCTAAACCTCCAATTACCCTATCCATCGCTTCTTGGAAATCTTTCATATCTACCGCCGTTTTGTTTCTACGGGCAGCAATCAAAGCGGCTTCATTACAAACATTAGCGATTTCAGCACCCGCAAAACCTGGTGTTTGGGCAGACAATTCTTTGGGGTCAATATCAGCGGCTAATTTCAAAGGTTTTAAGTGAACTTTGAAAATAGCTTCACGTCCAATAATATCTGGTTTATCTACCGAAATCTGACGGTC
>JALONS010000409.1 GCA_025454855.1 Arcicella sp. | reverse complement strand
TGCTTACTGCTTACTGCTTACTGCTTACTGCTTACTGCTTACTGCTTACTGCTTACTGCTTACTGCTTACTGCTTACTGCTTACTGCTTACTGCTTAAAATTTAACCTTCTTAATCCATTCCAAATCAGTTTTAACAGTATCAATTGGAGCTTTTCCTTGATAAGATTCTTGCTCAATAATGTATTCGGTTGTACCTCCACTTTTGGCGGCTAACTTCAAAACATCCGCTACACCCACTACGCCAGTACCCAAAATAGTGCTTTCGTAGGCTTCTTTTTCGCCCTTAATTTCGTCTTTTACGTGCATTAGTTCAAAACGATTGGGATATTGTTTCAAGAGGTCAACGGCACGTCCACCACCACCGTACATATTACCAATATCCAATTGTTGAGCTACTAATGATGGGTCTGTATTTTGCATGATGATGTCATACACTTTTACACTCGTCAGACGAAGGCTAAATTCAAAATCATGATTGTGATAACCGAATTTTACGCCTGATTTTTTGCTCAATTCACCACACTTGTTGAAGACCTCCATAAAACGTTTGCAGTCGTCAAAGTTTTTCCTCAAATTCACATCCAACCAAGGACTTACAAGATATTTTTGCCCTAAGATGGCGGCATCTTCAATGGTTTTTTTCCAAGTATCAGTGAAATCATTTTTAGAAGCCTCCCAGTGTTGCCCACCCAATACCACGTGTCCACTACGCATAGTTAAACCTAAATCGTCAATAATTTTACGGAACTCCTTTGGCTCATATCCGTAAAATTTTCCCCCTACATAATTAGCGTGTTCCACATTTTTGTATCCCATTTCTGCCACAGCTTTCATCGTAGCGATAGGGTCTTTTTTCATTTCGTCACGTACAGAATATAACTGTAAGCCGATATTTTTGGAAGAGGATTTGGCATTTGCCAACAGCGAATCGGGCAATAAGAGTGCTACTCCAGCTAAAGTTGAGGCTTGAAGAAAAGCACGACGAGATTGTTGTGTTTCAGTCATTGTTGATTAGTTTTTCTTGAAATTATTTTAAAAATCTTCAAACTATATCTTTTTCTATCGGGGTCTCAGTCCTAATTTTTCTCCTTCTGCTATTACAAACGGCATTCCTGATTCTATGGTATTGGCAATTATTCCTTCTAAAATAGCTTCTCTAACGGCAACTTTAATCACGCCTACTTCACGTGAGGGAGGAATCCCAAAAGTTTCCATAATCATTTCACCCGTGATAACAGGTTGAAATTGGCGTAATTTATCACTTTCTTCAACCTCTTTTAATTTTTGTTCAACAATGTCAAAATTGCGAAGGTATCGTTTTACTTTTTCGCCATTTTTAGAGGTAATATCCGCCCGACAAAGTATCATCAATCCTTCCAAATTTTCACCTGCTTCAAAGAGTAATCGCCGAAGAGCTGAATCAGTGATGGTCTCTTTTGATAGGGCAATTGGGCGAAGATGGAGGCGTACTAAACTTTTCACGAATCGCATTTTTTCATTGAGTGGCAAACGCATATTAGTAAAAATATTCTTGACCCATTTAGCTCCCATTTCTTCGTGTCCGTGAAAAGTCCAGCCCTTTTTCTTATCGAATCGTTTGGTGGCAGGTTTGGCAATATCGTGTAAAATTGCTGCCCAGCGAATCCACAAATCATCCGATTTTTGGGCAACATTATCCAACACTTGAAGGGTATGATAGAAATTATCTTTATGTCCTTTTCCTTCTTCGGTTTCAACACCTTTCAATCGCACAAATTCAGGAAAAATCTTTGCTAATAAGCCACAAGAATCTAACAGTAAGAAACCATACGAAGGTTTTTTAGCAAGAATAATTTTATTCAATTCATCGGTGATTCTTTCTTTGGAAATAATGTCTATTCGTTCTTTTTCCTTGATGAGAGCATCGAAAGTATCGGGATGAATATCAAAATTGAGTTGCGTAGCAAACCGAATGGCTCGCATCATCCGAAGGGGGTCGTCTGAAAATGTAATGGCTGGTTCGAGGGGCGTTTTGATGATTTTTCTACGAATATCCGCCAATCCATCAAATGGGTCAATGAGTTCTCCAAAGTCGCTGTCATTCAAAGAGATAGCCATTGCGTTGATGGTAAAATCTCGGCGGTTTTGGTCGTCTTCGAGTGTGCCGTCTTCTACGATGGGTTTACGGGAATCTCTTTGGTAGGATTCTCGTCTTGCTCCTACAAATTCTACTTCCCAGTCATCAATTTTGAGTTGTGCCGTTCCAAAATTCTTGAAAACAGAAAGGTAAATATTTTCTTTTCCTGAATTTTTGGCTACTAATTCAGCTAATTCAACGCCCGAGCCTACACATACAATATCAATGTCTTTGGAAGGGCGATTGAGGATTAAATCTCTGACAAATCCACCCACCACAAATGCTTTGATATTGAGCTGTTGGGCAGATTCAGATACTAATTTAAAGATGGGATTCGTATGTAAGTTGTCTGTGAAATTCATTTTTAAGTTGCCCATGAGTATAAAACGTCTGGGCAAAAATCTATAGGGGCTGGTTTAATACTACCGTCATAATCTTTCATTGTGGTTAGATTATCCCAACACAATGTTTTACCTACTTCATCAAGTCGTACTGTTTTGAAGACTGATTTATCTAATAATTTATGAAATACAAATGAAGGTTTATCCTGATAGTCTTTCAAAAAGTCGCTAAAATCAACAGTTTTGTATTCACCTGTGCTCCAGAGGCATTTTATCTTGTATGGTTCTACTTCTAAGACTTTCGTTATTCTTGGTAACATTTTATTCCAAAGGTTTTATTTTGAAAAATGTTGCTTGCTCTTTTTGTAACTCTTCATAATTCTGCATTAATTCTTCTTGATGAAGCTCTGCCCATGCTTGCACTAAACGAGTTTGTTTTCTGGGTAAATCTCCCAGAATTATATTACAGGTTTCTATGGAAAACATTGCCTCTTCATCTCCATATTCTGCATGAAAATGCGGTGGCAAGTGGTCTTTAGCATACATATAAATAACAATTCCGAAAAAGCGACTAATTTCAGGCATATAACAATGTTTTTATAATATTTTTAGATATAGAAATGAACATATTTTTTGTGTAAAATCTCGTTATGAATAAAACAATTTTATCTTTTAATAAATTCAAACTCTCCTCCTAAACCTAATTTAACAACTTGCTGAGGTTTGAA
>JALONS010000122.1 GCA_025454855.1 Arcicella sp. | reverse complement strand
TGGGGTACAGCATAGCCAACCTTCTGACCATTTAGGCGTATGCTATACGCCACTACACAATATCAAATAATTCATTCCAATTCCTTAAAAGGTATTAAATCTTTAATTATTTAACCTTGAAATAATGTTAGAAATTAGTATTTTTAAATGTGTCAAAAATACACTATATTTGAATTTTCAAACCTAAATTATATTTTATGTTAATAAAGTTCAAGAAAACAAACAAAGTATACGCTATGCTTTGTTTGATGATGTTTGCAACGGCTGCGATAGCTCAAGACGGTACTATTTATCCTTTGGAAACTCCAAAAGAACCCAAAGCCATTCCACTTGGAACTGGTGGTGTTGAAAATCAGCCTGCATCTGAAACGTGGTTTAAGCAGTGGGGCGACCCCATGGCACGTAACATTACTAAGGCAACACTCACTCCTTTTTTCCCCGAACCTGGCAAGGCAAACGGCACTACCGTAATAGTAGCCCCTGGGGGTGGATTTAGTTGGTTATCTTTAGGAAATGAAGGTTGGGAAGTTGCCGAGGCACTTGCCAAGCAGGGTATTACAGCTTTTGTTTTGAAGTATAGACTCAACCCAACCCCAGAAAAATTGGAAGATTTCACGGCATGGATGAACCGCCCACGTACACCTGCCCCCTCTACCGCCGACGCAAAACCCACAACTCCAGCGTCTCCCCCTCGACTAAACTTAACGAATCAGTTAGAGGATGCTGAGGCAGCTTATGCAATGATTATTAAAAGAGCTGAAGAATGGGGAGTAGATACAAAAAGAATCGGGATGATTGGTTTTTCTGCTGGAGCAGGACTAACCATGCACGCCACTCTGAATTCTAAAACGATGAAATTGGCTTTTATTGGTCCAATCTATGGTGGAATGGGACCCGTTGAAGTGCCGAAAGACGCACCTCCCATGTTTAATGTAATAGCCTCCGATGATTTTCTTTTTAAAGGTCAGTTTGGGGTTATAGATTCTTGGTTCAAAGCGGGTATTCCCGTTGAATTTCATCTTTACCAAAATGGCGGACACGGTTTTGGTCTTGGTAATCCTAATCGTACCAGTAATAAATGGTTCGATGCGTTTATTCATTGGTTGGATGTAAATAAATTTATGGAGAAGAAGTAATAAGTAAGGATAAAATTTGGTAGGATTAATAAGAAAATGCTACCAAATTTTATTCTCAGATGATAGCATAACCTCTCGTGGCTTATGTACCACCAGACACTTGTAAATAAGCAATATGTTAATTTTACGTTCTTGAGATTAAATTTGTAAATAACTGATTATTAATTCTTTATAATTTTAAATTTTCGTAACCCAATACTGATTGAGTGTAAGTAGGTATCCGTATAATGTTGTGTGAGTACAGGTTTTGTAGCACACTATTCACGGGATAAAAGTATTCCCCGAATCACTCCGTCCGTAAACTCTTCACAGGATTTTCTAAGGCGGCTTTGATGGCTTGAAAACTAACTGTTAATGAGGTGGTTAATGTAGGAGTGACATTACTAATGCAAAAATCTACTATGAAATATTAATGAAATAATTAATCCACTTTCAATACTTTTGAAGGGTTTATCTGCCCTGCTCTGATAGTCTGAGATAAAATAGTGATACCCCCGATTAGACATACTAATCCGAAGCCAATAAATAGATTAAATACTCCTAAGTCCACTTTATTACTTTCTCCCATTCTATCTTTTAACAAAGTTCCACAGAACCAGCCTGCGGGGATACCTAAAAGCCCAGCCCACAAAAAAATCTTAAAAAACTCCTTTGACATTATCCATATTAATTGAATTTTGCTTGCTCCTAAAATCCTACGAACTCCTAATTCTTTTGTACGTACTTCCACAGAATAAGATGCAATTCCTAAAACACCTATACAGGCAATTATTAATACCATACCTCCAAAAAACCCAAAAAAAGTCTGTACTCCATCAAAGTTTAATGATTTTATTTTCTCATCGTAATCATGGATTTTGACATTTTTGTTAGGAAAATTCCTCTTCCAAATTTTCTTACAAGCTATCATTGCATTTGTCTTTGTATTAGGTCTTACTTTGAGTGCAATCATATCTATTTGTTTGGGTAAATAACGGTAAATGGTAGCGTCTGAGACACCTAAGTCAATAGAAGGTAAGATTCCTAAAATTTCCACTTCAGAAGAATCAACCATAACTGTTTTATTTAGAGCTTTAGAGGGATTAGAAAACATCAACTTAGCGGCATCTTCATTTACTAAAATATATTTTTCACTGTTTTGGGGTAAGTCGCTTGGAAAATTTCTTCCAGCAATCAATTTAACGTTCATTATCTCTAAAGCAGACTGGTCTATGGAGTGATAATGCATGGGGTATATTTTATTATCGACTTTAAGTGTACAAGGTTTAGAACTCCGGAATACAGGAATAGGAGACCAATTAGTAGCTGAAACTTTCTGAACATCAACTATTTGTTCTATTTGGGGTTTTATAATTTGAAAACTCTCACTTTGGAGGTCTAATAGTAATATGTCTGAGGGTGTTTTTGATGAAATAATACTGACTACGTTTTTATCAAAATCACGTAATACCACGAAAAAAATCGTAATCATAATAGTAACAGCAAATTGAAAAACTATTAAGAAACGATAGATATTTACCCCTTTCAAAATTTGTATATTTTTCATTTTTCGTAGCACTTGAATAGGCTGAAAGGACGATAGCATCCATGCAGGTACAATGCCCGCTATCGTGCCTGTAATGAGTGTGTATATGATAAACCCTAAAATGATAGGTAAGTCAATCTGAAAAGGAGGTAATCCATTTGGACGAAACCAAATAATTCCTTCACTTAGAGGAAAAGCTAATAACAAAGCAAGAAAAGCTATAATTATGGATTCTGTTAAAAACTGTTTGATAATTTGCCAACGCACAGCACCTGTAACCTTACGAATACCGATTTCTTTGGCACGAGTCATGGCACGTGCTAAGGATAGGCTTATGTAGTTAAAGGCTGCTAAAAAAGTTAGAGCAATGATTAAAAATAGATTTGTTAAGATGCCTAATTTGTTCATTCCAGCATGAAAATCATTTTGGATAGATGGATTCCACGGTGTGATGTCTTCGATGGTCTGTGCAGAGAAACTCAGCGTATTTTTCTCAAATTTTCGAGTATATTTTTTCAAAATTTGGTTCAGAATATTAATCTGAGAAGAAGAATGAAGACGTACATAAATAGATGTATTGTTGAATCTCTCCCATTTTTGAGAATCTTTTGAAAGTATGCCTCTTTTTTCCAAACTTTCCGCAGTTTCAAGCGATAGCATTGCCTCAACTGGTATATGAGTCTCTAACGGAGGGGTTTGTATTATCCCCGAAACGGAAAATGTCCCAAGAGTCTCAAAAGTAATTGACTGTCCTATAGGATTATTTTTGCCAAATATTTTTTTGGCTGTTTTTTCTGAAAGTAGAACAGAATTGGTATTAACGAGGGATTTTTGAGGATTACCAGAAAGTAGTTTAAAACCAAAAATCTCAAAAAAAGAAGGCTCAGAATAGATAATATCTATTGGTATAGCACCATTAGCAGTTTCAAGATTATTCTTACCACTGTGTCTTACTACTACCGTTTTTTCTACCGATGAGACCGTTTTTAATTGTGATGCCAAAGGCATAGGAGTAGTTGCCCAAATAGATTGCTCTGTGTCAGTTTTTGAATGAGTTAAAATTCTAATAATTTTCTCACGTTCTGGATGAAAATGGTCGGTATCATAATTACTTTTTATATACACAATTAACCAAACACTGACAGCCATACTCAGCGATAAACCGAGTATGTTAGTGAAGGAAAAAAGTTTGTTTTTCCAAAGTGTGCGTAGAGCAATTTTAAGATAGTTTTGTAGCATTTTATTGAAAATAAAAAGGTAATAGTGAAGATATAAAATAGTTGATTACAGTTCTTCTAAATAGATAGCATAATTGTAATTAATTGAAAATCAATATTTTGCGAAAATGGCAAAATGCTAAATATCTGTTTTTGACAATTTTGTTGCAGTTTTAAATGATGGATTATTTATTGCAATATATCTTTGATTAGGGTTACTTTGTCAGTCATTTTTCCGATGTTTTCGTTGATTTTTAAATAAAATATTTCCTTAATTTCTTGAAAACCAAATGATTATTGTTTCTGTATGAAATGATTATTGGCTCAAACTAGTATTTTTATATAAATTAAGCCAATAATAATTTAAAATCACTCCGTCCGTAAACTCTTCACAGGATTTGCTAAGGCGGCTTTGATGGCTTGAAAACTAATCAACAGCAAAATGACGAATACCAATAGTATCATCGCCAAGGCAAAAGGTATAGGCGAAATCTGAATTCTGTACGCATAATTACTGAGCCAACTATTCATCATAAAATAGGCGGTAGGACAGGCTACCAAACTGGCTACGACTATGACATCTACGAATTCCTTCACAAACAGCATCACAATATTTTGGTGGCTTGCTCCTAATATTTTCCGAATGCCAATTTCTTTGACTCTTTTCTGAATACTCAACGAAACCAAGCCTAAAATACCCAATAAGGCAATAATCAGTGATAATAAGGTAGATAAATAGGCTGCTTTTTTTAACTGGATTTCGGTGCTGTACATTTTCCTGAGGGTTTCATCCATAAAAATATATTCAAAAGAACTGCCAGGCATCAACGCTGCCCATTTTGCCTGAATTGCCTCTATCGTACTGGCTACGTTATCAGATTTGATTTTGAAGGAAAGAAAACGATGAAAAATCGAAGTCTGAACATTGAAAAATACCATTGGTTGGATGGTCTGTTGCATGGAGTCGAAGTGGAAATCCTTTACAATGCCTTTGATGATAAAGGTCGTGGGGTCGTTAGTTACTCTGATGAGTTTGCCAATAGCTTCTTCTTGGCTTTTGAAACCGAGGGCTTTAACCGCCATTTCGTTCAAGACTACTTTACCCGAATCCAATCGGCGACTATCGAAGAATTCCCCTGATTTCAAGGTAATTTGATAGGTTTTTAAATAATTTTCATCGGTAAGTAATGCCTGGGTTACGATTGCTTTCGTGGAATCTGTGCCTAATTTGTACAAAGATGCTGAGCCTCCGTTATTGCCATTGGGAATTTCATAAGATAACGAAACGTGGCTAATCTGTGGCATGGTCGCAAATTCATCCCGAATGGTGAGCATTTTGCGTACCCCCGTAGGAGTCCAGTCTCGGGGAACTTGGCTCGATACTACGTATTCTTGGTCATAGCCCAAACCTTGCCCAAAGAAATATTGGATTTGTTGAGTAATAATACCCGCCGAAATCAGTACCACCAAAGCAATGAAAAACTGAAAACCAGCCAAGGATTTCCGTAGCCCGATTTTATGCTGAATCGTTGATAATTTGCCCTTGATAGAATCAACGGTTTTGACTGATGACAGTACAAAAGCTGGATAAAATCCAGCCAAAAAGCCCAATATGACGATGAGCAAAATTGGAATAGCTATGAAATAAGCAGGAAAATCAGTCAAGGTAGGTATATTTTTGCCCAACAAGTCACTAAATAAGGTTTTAGCAAAAGGGTAGGCAATCACCGCCGTAGTAGTAGCGATGAAAACTAAAATGGTAGATTCTGCCAAAAATTGAGCAATCAATTGTGAGCGAAAGCCACCCAAAACTTTCCTGACCCCAATCTCTTTGGTTCGACTCCCCGCACTGCTGATGGCGATATTGATAAAATTAACAATTGCCATCAACAAGATGAATAAACCCACGGAAGACAACACATAAAGCATTCGTTGCACAAAACCGTTTCCTTTTTTTAGGTAAAAATCGGATAATAAAACGGGTTTCATGGTAAAGTTTTGGGCTAAAGTTTTGTCGGCATTTTGATTGATGAGTTGTCGGATAGGTTTTTCTAAATCTTCGGGAGCTACACCTTCTTTTAATTCAAGGAAAGAAACGATGTAAAAATTACCCCAATTGTCCAGATTGTTTCTGCCAAAAAATGGAGCATTGACCGTTGGGATAAAAAAGCCATTGCTATCACCGTTTAAATGCGTAACGGTATTTTCAGATAAATCTTTGATGACTCCTGTAACCTTAAAATCTTGGCTTCCACCCGAAAAATTATTGATACTTAGAGTTTCACCCAGCACGTCGTATTTGCCAAAATATTTAAGGGCATTATGGGCAGTAATTACCACCGAGAAAGGTTCTTTGAGGGCAGTTTTGGCATCACCAGCCATCATCTCAAACCCATACATTACCAATAAAGTACTATCGCCGAGGGCAATACTTTCTTTCAAATGCTTTTCGCCCTTTGATACCACCGAATTGATACCATCATAACGGTAGAAGTTTGCCACTAAGTTGGGGTAATCCGTTTTTAATCGTTTTGCCAAAGGAGCAAAAGTCGTTATTTCACTACCTAAATTGGGGTCTTTTGAAATTGTTTTCAGCAAAAACTGTCGGTCAGCATTCCGAAAATTCTTGTTTACCCGTAGTTCGCTCCAAACATACGCACCAATGAGCAACGAAAATAAGATTCCTGTAAACAAACCCACCACATTTACGAAGGAATACAGGCGATGTTTAAGGATGTTTCGCCAAGCAATTTTGAGGTAATTATTCAACATGATTTCTTAGATTTTAAATTCAAGATGAAGATAAATCATAGTAAATTTATTCCCAGTTGGCTTAACTTTTTTTAACAGAAATAAGTAGTTAATCACTCCGTTCGTAAACTCTTCACAGGATTTGCTAAGGCGGCTTGAAATGCAATTATTCCTACAATTAACGAGGTCGCTATAAATGTGAGAATCCCAATGAGTGGAAATATAAAAACTTGAATATCAATATGGTATGCAAAGTTTGATAGCCACTCATTAATTATCCAGAAAGTGATGGGAGTACTGATAATGAGGGCTAAACCAATAAAAATAACATATTCATCAACGGCTGATTTCACGATTGAAAACTCGGATGCTCCTAAAATTTTTCTGATACCTATTTCTTTAGTACGAGCTACAACTAAGAAAATCGTAATGCCAATAATCCCCAATGAAGCCAACAGCACAGCTATTACGTTAAAGTAAAACAGTAAATTAGCAGTCTGTTGGTCTTGCTTGTGGAGGTTCGCTAAGTTTTCTTTCAGAAACTCTAATTCGAGTGGAAAAGGCTCATTTAAAGATTTATAAATGGTACTAATTTTTTGTACTACTTTGGCTGTGTTCTGAGGGTCATAGGCAATAATACTTTTTCCATCCATACGTACATTGGGAGAAATGGTAATAAAATATGACTCAATCTTTTCGTGTAAGGAAAACAAATTTATGTCTTCAAATATGCCAGAGATTACGGTAGGAAAACCCGCTTGACCATTAGGTGCCAAGTACTCAGGTTCGATAATAAGGGTTGTTCCGATGATTTGTTCCGCCGAAATACCTTTAAGTTTTGCAAGTTTCTCTGCTGCTGTTCGGTTGATAATTAAAGTACTATTTGTAGTTGTTTGATTTTCACTTAGGGTAGTTTTAAGTTTATACGCTTTTATGGCATTATAATCTAAATATAGTTGCTGGGCATCTCCAAAAATTTGAGTACCTTTTTCCAGTTTGTACGTCTGCTTATTGAAAGGCATAATTCCCAAAGAAGAGCCATTTCCAACTACCTTTATTTCTGGAACTTGACTTAATTTTTGTTGAAATGCAGCTTGATTTTTTTCGGAAGAATAGGCATAAATAATCCCGTCTTTTTGAAAACCTATGTCTTTATTTTGGATGAAACTAATTTGTTTGGAGACAAAATAGGAAGTAGCAGTAATAAAAATCAAAATAGTAAGTTGGCTAATTATTAGGTATTTACGTATCGAAAAGGTCTGAAATCTATTCCCTCGTAAGTTCTCTTTTATTAAACTTACGGCATCTTTTGAAGATAGATAAAAAGCAGGAACAATACTTGCCAACAATCCAATCAATAACCCAAGTGCCATAAGCATTAATAAAGTTTGGGATTGATATAAATTGGTATTTAATGATACATTCATTAAATTGTTAAAATAGGGAACTAATAGAAAGATAAGCTCACCTACAATAATGACTGCCACGAATGAAAGAATGATACCTTCCATTGTTATTTGCCAAAAAATAGAATGATTAGACGCTCCCATCATTTTTTTGATTCCAATATTTTTACTCTGTTTAAACTTCATCGCCAATGACAAATTGGTGTAATTAAAGAGCATAATAATGGAAATAAATAAAGCAAAAGAGCCAATCAGAAGAATATAATTAGGATTACCAGTAGGTTTTAAATCGTATAGACTGGTTGATTTTAGGTGAATATCTGTAATATTTTGTAAAAAGTGTTTTTGATAATTAGAATCTTTTACAAGTCTTGGTATTATAGTGCTGATAGATTTATTTAGCTGATTTTCAACAGTTTGTGGGTTACTGTTTTTGTCTAATTGCAAATAAATTCTGCTTCCCCAGTACTCAAGTATAGGTTTATTAAGGGCAATTTTGAAATCAAAATGGGCATTAAAAGGAACATCTTCTACAATACCTGATAGTTGATAATTAACATTACCAATTTTGATACTTTTGGGTAATTTAGATACGTCTTGAATATCCATTTTTCCGAATAGCTTTTCGGCAGTTGAGACAGAGATAAGGGCTTTGTTTGTTCCTTTACTGAAGTCTTCAAAACTTCCAGATTTGAGTTTCCAAGAAAAAATATCTGTGAAAGATTTGGGTGTATTGGTTGTTAGAATATCCTTTTGTTGAATTCTTTTTCTATCAGATTCGATAAATTCATAATTTGTGGAAACAATGAATTGCGTAGCATTTTTCACACCTGCTATTTTTTTTAAGGCTTCAATTAGGCTGATTTGAGTTTGTGCATCTGCCGTAGTACCATTTCTACTCTCAAAATCAATTATTCCATAGTTTTGGTATCTGTATGTCCTACCCAGTCGGTATATTTCGTCAGCGTTTCTGTGAAATTTATCATAACTATTTTCATAATTGATATAAGCAATGGCAACATAGGTTACAAATAAACCAATTACTAAACTTAGCAGGTTAAGCAACGTAAAAGAGCGATTTTTAGAGTATCCTCTAAAAGCGGTTTTTATATAGTTTTGTAGCATTATTGTAGGAGGAATGCAGACAGACAAAGGATATGTACTCCTTAGTCTGTCTTCTATTCCATTTTGATTGATAAATTGAATTTCGTTTTTCTTCTTTTACACTCCTCCACTTATCCCCACATCACTCCGTCCGCAAACTCTTTATTGGGCTTACTCTTGCTGCCCGCCAAGATTGTGAAAATACCGTTAATATGCTGATTATTAATAATATAAATATGCTGAGTGATAGTATTCCAAAGCCAATACTAACCCGATACACAAAGAAATCTAACCAAAGATTATTGAGTAAATAGGCTAATGGTGTGGCAATGACAATGGCAATGAGTAGCATTTTTAAATATCCCTTCGATAACAGCACGACAATCTGCCAGACACTCGACCCCAGCACTTTCCGCACACCAATTTCTTTTGAACGGGTTTCAGCCGTGTAGGTAGCCATGCCCAATAACCCTAAGCACGAAATCAGCACTGCCAAGAATGAAAGTACACTCAGAATACGAGCAACATCGCCCAACATGGAGTGAACAAATAGTAATTGTTGGTCTAAAAATTCGTACTCGAACTTGGTATTTGGGTTTACTTTTTTCCACGTTTTTTCAAGAAAAGCTACTGTTTCTGCCGTATTCTTACCCCTGATTTTTACATTAGCAAAGCCAAAAGTATTGGGGCGGTTGCGGAGAGTTAATGGTTGTATTTTTTGAGTAACATTCAAAAACTGAAAGTCTTTCACTACCCCCACAATCTCCACATTGTTTCCTTGCAACATCAGTTTTTGTCCTACCGCATTGGTAGGAGTACCATATTTGAAGTTTTTGACCATTGTTTCATTAATCAAAACAAAACTTTCGTTAGTCGAACTTGGCATTTCTGGCAGGTTTTTTCCTGCTACTAATTTCAGATTCCAGACATCAATAAATTTTGAATCAATATCCAAGAAATTTGTTTGAATACTATCTTTTTTATTATCTGATTTGTAGGTCATTGTGGCGTTTTGTACACCCGTAGAAGGCATAAACGAACAGGCTGATACACCAGCAACATCCTGATTTTGGCTAATTGCTTGGGCAAATCTTTGGTAGTTTTCGGGTTTGTAGAGGTTTATATCAACAATGTTATCTTTGTCGAAACCGTAATCAAAACTGAGTAAATGATTCGTTTGTGAATGTAGTAATGCCGTAGAGATAATGAAAATTAATGATACGCAAAACTGAGTAACCAATAGTACCTTCCGCAAAGTCAGACGTTTGAAAAGTTTGATGTTTCCAAAGTTTCTGAGCATTTGAATAGGATTATACACCGAAATATAAAACGATGGTAAAACACCCGCCACAAAACCAATAATTATACTAAAAACAATGAATACAAGGAATAAAGATAGATTTTGGTCGAAACTAACGTTCAAGAATTTATTGAGCCACATTCCTTCAAAAGCCTTTTTTAACACCTCTAAAAAGCCAATTGCCAAAATCAGCGATAACAATGAAACCACGATGGCTTCGCTGATAAATTGCGTAAAAATCTGCTTTCTCGATGCCCCAACTACCTTCCGAAGCCCTACTTCTTTAGCTCTGGTCAATGACCTTGCGATAGAGAGGTTCGTATAATTTAAACAAGCCGAAAGCATCACGATTAAGCCCAAAATACTCAAAATTAGCAGTACAATCTCAGGCATGGCGATATGGGTTTCGTTACCAATCGGATTGCTGGGCGTAATTTTCATGAGGGCTTTTGCTTCAAACGCATATTGATTGACATTCCCCTTCGGATATTGCTTATCAGAAATCTGATTGAGGGCAGCCTGAAGGTCTTCTTGGCTCTTGTTTTTTTCCAGCAAGACGTAGGTGTAACTCGTCCAAACATTATCCCAATCATTGCTTTTGAAATCAATTTTTTTGTCATTTCCCAACATTGGGAGTGTACTCAAAGAAGCCAATAATTTGAAAGGTAAATGCGTTTTACCTGCATTTTTAGCCAAAACTCCCGTAATGGTGAATGTTCCATATTCCGTTTCACGATTGCCTTTTTCGGGTCCGCCAGGGTTAATGCCTTTATCGTTGAATTTGACAATTTTGCCAATAGCATCTTGATTTCCAAAGAGTTGTGAGGCTATCTCTTCTGAAATTACTAATGAAAATGGATTTTGTAAAGCCGTATTTGCATCTCCTTTTGCGAGTCTAAAATCCAGAATTTTGAATAATTCACCATCGGCAAAATATCCTCCGCCCGAAGCAAATTTTTCATCGTAAACCACATCTCCGCCAATGTTTTTGACCAAACTGGCAGTACGTTCAATACCCGTAAATTCTTTTTTGAGTTTCTGAGCCAGAGGCAAAGCCGAGCTTGCTGTTTGGAAATCATTGCCATTTTTGCCATGCGTCATCACCCGATAAATTCGGTCTTTATTGACGTGAAATTGGTCATAGCTTTTTTGGTCGGCGATGAGATTGATGATGAGTAAACAAACCGACATACTCACTGCTAAACCAACAATATTAATGAACGAAAATACCTTGTTTCTCAACAGGTTTCGGAGGGCGATTTTTAGATAATTTTGTAGCATAATTTTGATTGTTTATTCAGTTCTAAGAGATTTT
>JALONS010000408.1 GCA_025454855.1 Arcicella sp. | reverse complement strand
AGTGTAAGCTAATTTTTAGATACTTAAATATGACAATGGAAATAAATAGAATTGCAGTCATAGGAGCTGGAAATATGGGGCATCAAATCGCTCTGTGTGCCGCCCTGTCGGGGTTTGAGGTAAAATGTGTTGATACCAATACCAATATTTTAGCAAAAGCCTCTGACTTTACCAATAACTATTTAGAAGAAAGAGTGACAAAAGGGAAACTAAGTGAGGAAGCCGCTCAGAAAGCCCGTAAAAATATTGTCTTTACCTCAAGTTTAACAGAAGCCACAAGCGATACTGATTTGGTCATTGAAGCCATCATCGAAAAATTGGATGTAAAACGAAAACTCTTTGCTGAGTTAGATAAAATTTGTCCACCCCATGCTATTTTAACCACCAATAGTTCGTACATCGTTAGTTCAAAGATTGCCGATGTTACCACCCGCCCCGAAAAAATTTGCAATATGCACTTCTTCAATCCTGCTTTGGTGATGAAATGCGTTGAAGTGGTCAAAGGGTTGCACGTTTCGGATGAGACTGCTGAAACTATTATGAATGTGGCAAAAAAAATGAGTAAAACGCCCGTGCTACTCCACAAAGAAATATATGGGTTTTTAGTCAATCGCCTTTTGCAAGCTACCAGACAAGAAGCCCTAAAATTGTTGGATATGGGTGTGGCATCTTTTGAAGATATTGATATTGCCGCCCAAAACGGTTTGGGCTATCCGATGGGACCTTTCTCTCTGTTAGATTTAACTGGAATAGATTTAGCCTATCATGTAGGAATGGAGAAATACCAAGAAAGTGGTAATCCAGCCGATAGACCATCACCCACAGTTGTTGAAAAATACATCAAAGGTGAATGGGGTAAAAAAGTGGGAAAAGGATTTTACCAGTACCAATGATTTAGACAAATTACGGTTGAAATATTAAACGTTAAAAAAATGATTTCGAGATTCATTACCATTCTATTCATTCTAATAATTTCTATCGAAATGAACGCACAGCAAAATCTTATCAGGGCATTTCAACCACCTAATGTGGTGAATAAAATACCCTACGGCAATAACCCGCAAACTGGCAGGTACGTACAAACTAAAGATGCTAAAATTTATTACGAAGTTTACGGCAAAGGGCAGCCAATAGTGCTTTTGCACGGTGGTTTATTTGGTTCTACGGTAGAATTTGCTGATTTTATCGACCAACTAAAGCAAAATTACCAAGTAATTGCTATCTCTACTCGTGGGCATGGAAAATCTGAATTAGGAAAAGAACCTTTGACCCTTGAACAAAGAGCCAACGATGCCATGACAGTAATCAATGCCGTAACTAAAGATAGTGTCATCGTGCTTGGGTTCAGCGATGGGGGCTATTCGGCGTACAGATTGGGAGCGATGTATCCAGAACGTGTAAAGAAAATGATAGTAATAGGAGCGGGTGAGATTCGTCCAGGATTTAGAGAGTTTAAATTTACGGCTAAACAGGCAATGGAAATGGATAAACCTTTTTGGGAACAACAACTAAAACTCATGCCCGAACCTAACAGAGTAGAAGATTTATTTACCCAAGTAGCCAATTGTTACAATAATGTTACAGTAAGCCAAAGTTTATTAAGTACCATAAAGTGTCCTGTATTGGTAATGGCTGGTGATAAAGATGATGGCAATCCAGTAGAGCGGGTAGTGAGTGCCGCAAGGTTTATTCCTAATCATCAAATAAGTATTATTCCCAATACTGGACACGGATGCCACAATGATAATTTTCCTGCCGCTTGGGCAAGTATTGAGCCTTTTCTGAAAAAATAGCTTAAAATCAATTAGTTATATCAAGAATGAAAGAAATACCTAAAATCAATTGATTATAAAATCTATTGTAAATTAAGCGAAAACCGCAACTTTTGAGCATGAAAAAACTATTCTTAATTTGTTGGTCAATTTTACTAAGTGGTAAAACGTTTGCTCAAACCATCAAACTGGAAAACAGCAACTTGATAGCTAACCAAGTTTCGATGGCATTTGAGAACTGGAACGGCGAAAAAATCCTAAAAGTTACCAAAGACACCACTATTAAAGCAGTTGATGAACCCACATTTGTACGCATCAAAAACCTTGATTTTCAAGATGGTATCATCGAAGTAAAAGTTTTGAGTCGCCTACTGAAAACTGCCCGCCCATCTGACCGGGGATTTATAGGCATCGCCTTTAGAATTGATGAACAAAATTCAAAGTATGAGTCCATCTACATTCGCCCAACCAACGGAAGAGCCGAAGACCAAGTTAGACGCAACCACAGTGTTCAATATTATTGTTATCCCAATTACAAATTTGACCGATTGAGAAAAGAGTCGCCAGAAAAATATGAGACTTATGCCGATATGGGTCTAAATGAATGGATTACTATGCGAGTTGAGATAAAAGGAAATAGCGTAAAATTGTACCTAAATAATCAAAAATCACCCAACTTCATTGTTAATGAAATGCTTGGCAACTCAAAATCGGGGGGAATCGCCTTGTGGGTTGATGTTGGAACAGAGGGTTATTTCAAAGATTTAACCATAATTAAAAATTATTCTGAGTAAAAGCAAGGAATCAATATTTGAACAAATTTTAGGATTAAGTTACTCGAATAGCTCAATATTACGAACTATAATATCTAATTTTGAGTTACAATCAAAAAGAAAACTTATCCCTAAAATGAACAAAATAATTGCGATTTCACTAATACTCAGTTCCATTACTCATGTTTCTTGTGGGCAAGTGGCTACAGATAATGTTTCTAATTCGGTTGAAACAAAAACACCGAACTCGCCAGAATACAAGCCAGCTTTTGCGGGTCAAACCAGAATTGGTAGTGTCAAAACTCAAACACCTTACGACTTTAAGGTGCTGACGGAGGGTTTGTCTTTTCCGTGGGGAATTAAAAGTTTACCCGACGGACGACTACTCATTACCGAAAAAGAAGGAGGAAATTTACGCATTGCCAAAACCAACGGTGAACTAAGCAAGCCCATCAAAGGCTTACCAGCCGTTAATTCAAAAGGGCAAGGAGGTTTATTAGGTATTACCATTGACCCAGCTTTTGAGCAAAACCGAATGATTTATTGGAGTTTTTCGGAAGATGTAGATGGCGGAACGCTGACTTCAATAGCCAAAGGGAAGCTCTCAGCCGATGAAAGCAAAATTGAAGGTGCATCCGTTATCTACCGTGCTAC
>JALONS010000407.1 GCA_025454855.1 Arcicella sp. | reverse complement strand
ATACAGCACCGAGCCAATGAAATATGCGGCATAAAACGCAAAATCAACCAACTGGGCTTGGGTTTGGGTTAGGCTAAATTTTTCTTTGAATAATGGAATCAAGATACCGTTTGAGGCAGCTACAAAGCTCCAAAAAAACCACACCGTCATCAGGGTGTAAAGTGCAGATTTTTGGTTAGAGGAGTTATCTGACATAGGGTTAATGAATTGAAAATGAAACAGTTTATTTGATAGATAGAAGGTTAGTTATCTGTAAAAATGCTCAGTAAGTACAGAAAACAGATGGCAAGATAAATGTTTTTATTGTATTTCGATGCTTTCGGTAGTATCAAAAATTCAAAGTGAGTTGTCGGCCTATCATTTCATCGGCAAATTCGAGATTTCCGAAAGATACGCCCATCAATCGAACTCCTTTGGGCATGGGTAGTAACTGATGCAGCATTTCGTAGGATACTTTTGCTAAAAATTGTTCATCAATGATGGGCAATTGAGAGGTTCGGCTACGGGTAATTACCTCAAAATCAGCGAATTTGATTTTCAGCGTAATCGTTTTGCCGAATGCCTTGGCTCGTGTCATTCGTCGCCAGAGTTGCTCAATAATATCATCCAATTCACGGTACAAATCATCGGGTTCGGCAAAATCTTTATCAAAGGTATTCTCTACCCCGATTGATTTCCGAATACTATCAGGATTGACGCTGCGGTTGTCAACTCCTCGACAAATATCAAAATAATAGTTGCCGACCTTGCCAAAATGCTTTACTAAGAATTCGAGGCTTTTGGTTTTGAGGTCATTACCAGTCAGAATCCCCATTTTATTCATTTTTTCAGCAGTTACACGTCCGATTCCGTGAAATTTGCCAACTTCGAGATTCTCAACAAACTTTTCTCCGGCCGATGGTTTTATGACAAATAAGCCGTTTGGTTTTTTATAATCGGATGCCAATTTTGCCAAGAACTTATTGTACGAAACCCCCGCCGATGCCGTCAGATTGGTCGTTTCTAAAATCCGTTCTTTGATTTCTTGGGCGATTTCGGTGGCTGTTGCTTTATTTTTGAGGTTTTCGGTAACATCGAGATAGGCTTCGTCGAGCGAGAGCGGCTCCACCAAAGGCGTATATTCTAAGAAAATCTCACGAATCTGATTTGAAACTTGCTTGTAAACCTCGAATCGTGGACGAACAAAAATCAAGTCAGGGCATTTTTGCTTTGCCATCCGAGAAGACATCGCCGACCTAACCCCAAATTTACGAGCCTCATAACTTGCCGCCGCCACAACGCCACGCTCGCTACTTCCGCCAACGGCAAGGGGTTTTCCTCTCAAATCAGGAAAATCCCGCTGCTCGACCGAAGCAAAAAACGCATCCATGTCGATATGAATGATTTTGCGTTGCTTTTCCATTGGAGGCTGTGAATAGAAATATATTTTCTAAATAAAAATTATTGTTGGACTTCTAAACTCAATTTTACACCAATGGACATTCAGAGAGCGGTGGGCGTACCTAAGAAAAGAGGTCAAGATGGGGGTATATACAATAAAATTTTGCATGATTTTTGCGGTTGAAAAAGCATTGGGGAATCTCAATTTTAAAATCATTAATTGATGATTAATATATACACTTCTATCGTTTTCTGTTCTTGTACAGGTTTACTTTTCTTCTCTTATAAAGCAATTAAAAGAAGAAGAATTAAAGGTTTTGACGATTTTATCGTATATTTTTTTTGGTACGGAATAGGGGGATGTATCCTATATCCCATAATTATATTTAAAGCGACGATTGGAAACGAAATCCTAAATTATTTACTTTCATTAATAACTGTATTTATTTTGAATATATTCCTTCTACCATTATTTAAATATTTAAAAACAATTTTAGATGAATTTACTACAAAGTCAAGAAATCATATTGAAGAAGTCAAAAGAGAAAGTAAGGCTGAATTAATCAAAAGTATGAGTATTCCAAAAGATTTTTTTAATTATAAAAATGTTTTTCCTAAAGTTATTAATAAAAATGTAAACAGTTTCACACATACCAATCATTATAAAAGCTATAATACTGATGACTTTGATGATGATGACTTTGATGACGATGACTTTGATGACGATGGCTTTGATGACGATGGCTTTGATGACGCCTTTATGTTTTTTCAACAACACACAAAAAAATCTAATAGTAGTCAAAATAAAAAAAAATACCCATATGATTTATTATATATTCACAGCTACTATCCAATAAATTCAGATATGTTTGATAGTAATTCACGTGAGCTTTTAAATTTAAAAAATGGAAATAGTGACACTATACATAGGTATAGAGAGAAAATACGCAATAAAATTGGTCAGAAAAAATTTGATTTTGTAGTTAGAGTACTCGGAAGTCAAGAAATTGAGGTGAATTTGAATCAAAAAAAATTCCCACTAGATTCTATATGTCAATTTATATCAGAAATTTCTTCGGCACGCTACCGACCTGACATACTTAAAAAAAATAAAAAGAATGAACCTTTAAAAAAAATGAACAAATCAGATAGGGAAAACACAATAAAAGGAAACTACTTTATAAGTTCTAAACTTAATTTAAATTACAAAAATGTTTTAATTGTGGATGACATTATCACAACGGGGACATCTTTGATGGAGATTTCTAGGGTTTTAGAAAAGGAATATCCTTTCGTACAAATTCAGTGGTTTTGTATTGGAAAAACTGAATAATATTATTGGCACTAAGGTTTTGTTTTGGAATTATATTCTATTGATAATCAAGGAGATAAAAGTAATTTATATCATAGCCCCAGAGGAAGTATTATTTTTTCAACGTCTCGGAACAATTTTTATATGAAATCGAGCCACCCGAAAGACTTTTCGACCTGCCAGAATCTCAGTTTGGTTAAATGGTAATACACATATTGTATAAATCGTTTTTTAAACACCATTTCTTAAGAAACTGCATAAATCAAGCCCCATAAACATTCTCAAACTTACTTTCGATAGGCACATTTGGTAAGACAGCCTTCATGTGGTGCTTGATATGCTCTACGTAGTCTTGCATGATAAATTGTAGCGTAAATGGCTGAGAACCTTCGATAGAGATGGTATTCGGAAGTTTTTCGGGGCTAACATGCTCAATAATATGAGCGATGTGTTCGTTATAAACATACCAAAGTCCAATCAGGTTTTTCCAATCATACGCATTATATCGC